>JAAYYM010000744.1 GCA_012515365.1 Clostridia bacterium | reverse complement strand
GATTACACTTTTTAGAAAAGTGTGCACTTGAAGGAAGGACTCGAAAGAAGGTTTTTCGAGGCGAAGCAATCGAACGGGGTTACTGCATACTCGGGCCTTTCGACATCATTGCTTCCCGGACACGTGTGCATTCTTCTCGTATGTTGACCTTGAACGTGCAGACGGCGGATCGTATGGCTCGATATTTCCATACCTCTTCCAGGAAGACCTGTGCCGTGTCGTGTTTGAGCATTTCACATTCACTGGGACGACCGTGGGAAGTGGCAGCGATCAGGGCGAACAGGAGATCGGGATTGGGTCTCCAGATTCCGGGCGGCAGCCCTGCACCGCTCGTTCCATGATGTATTCGAGTTCGGACACCGGATTATGGAGGCGAGAATGAATTCCAGATGCAAATCTCCAGGAGAAGATTCCCTGCCGCTGGACAACCTGAGCGTCTGCCTGCACAAACATGTTCTGGATCTCGCTCACGTCGGCATCCTCGTCACCAACAGGGCGGGAGACATCAAGTACCTCAATCCGGCATATTCCAGGATGTTCGGCATGGAAATCGAGGAAGCTCTCACAAAAAACATCAATGATTACTTCCCGAACTCGGCCATGATGGAAGTCATGAAGACGGGAAAACCGCACAAGGCCGTAAAGTTCTCGCACAAGGGCCAGAACGCCCTGATCAGCCGCCACCCGATCGTGATGAACGGTGAAGTCATCGGGGGACTCCTCGAAGTCTATTTCAGGGACATCAATATCCTGAGAGACCTCATCCGCCAGATGAACATCCTGGAAAAGAAGGTTCTCTACTACCAGCGTAAGAGCCAGGGGCTGCCCAGTGCCCGGTACACGTTCGACGACATCATCGGGGACAGTGAAAACATCGGGAACTTCAAGAGACTGGGAATTCGATTTGCAAACACCTCAAAACCTGTGCTTCTCCTGGGTGAAACCGGAACCGGCAAGGAACTCGTGGCACACGCCATCCACTCGTCAAGTCAAAGAGCGGGCGAGGTCTTCATCAGTGTGAACTGTGCCGCCATTCCCAGGGATCTGCTGGAATCCGAACTCTTCGGGTTCGAAGAAGGAGTGTTCACGGGAGCCAAGGCGGGAGGAAGGGCCGGAAAATTTGAACTTGCCGACAAAGGAACGGTATTCCTGGACGAAATCGGCGAGCTGCCTCTCGAAATGCAGGCCAAGCTCTTGAGGGTAATCGAAAACGGTGAAATACAGAAGATCGGGGCGACGTCACACATATCTTCGGATTTTCGGCTGATCGCCGCAACCAACAAGGATCTTGCATCGGCCGGGCAGGAAGGCACATTCAGGGAAGACCTGTATCACAGGCTGAACATCCTGACGCTGAATATACCCCCCCTCAGAGAAAGACCCGGAGACGTGCCCCTGATTGCAAAGCATATCCTCAACAGTCTGGCGGAAAAGCCGCTGACCGGCAGAATTACCTTTGCACCCGAGGTGCAGCAACTCTTTCAGACCTACGCCTGGCCTGGAAACATTCGCGAACTCAAGAACGTACTCTCCTTCGCCATCTT
>JAAYYM010000528.1 GCA_012515365.1 Clostridia bacterium | reverse complement strand
TTCACTTTACGATCTTCGGTAATGCACATACCGTTCCAGATGCAGTCGATGTTTTTGGAATTAAGCTCGACTTCCTTGGAATCCCAGTTAATCTCTACGAATTCCGCCTTGATGCCGAGCTTCTTACAGACCGCTTCGGCAAACTCGGTGTCGAAACCGGTCAGCTTGTTATCCTTGTCCATGAAGTTCATTGGCGGGTACATTGTAATTCCAATGATCATCGTTCCCTTGTTTTTTATGTACTCGTAATCGGAATCGGCGCTTGTTGCACTTGATGCATCCTCAGCAGGGGTGTCTTGGGCCTTTGATTCACCCTTATCGGGAATGGCGCTTGTTGTGTTTGCTCCACAGCCCGTCAGCAGCGCTGCCAGCATGATGCATGCAAGTGTCAGGGACAGGATTTTAACGTTCTTTTTCATAATGAGTTCCCCCTTCTCTCTGTATGGTCAAAACGATTCATCGTAATGCCACGTTACTTTGCTAAAGTGTAATGATATATTTATATCACAGGTTCGGGCTTAAATCAAGACATTGCAATATGGCAATTTTCAACAGTCCAGGCTGCAAGACCAGGGAACTTCCATTCCTGAGGGGTTCGGCGCTTTTGCTTTTCTTCAGGTTATCCTGACTTTTGGCACGATATTTGACTATCCGGAAAATAAAAGATAGTATGACTGTATGGATAGTTAAATGTTATAAAAGGTAATGTTTATCAAGCAGGTTGAAAGGCAGTTGACAAAGGCTTTATCAAGGGGATTATATGAATAATTATTTATTGCTTGTAAATCCAGGCCATAACAGGGTATATTTTGAGGAATCAAAAAAGTTGTCAGTTTCAGAACTTCAAATTATTTTGCCAAGGATGTCTGTTGAATGCTCTGAAGTGAAAGCCATACATCTTGCCGATGTATTCTACCTGTCTTTTTGTTGTGACAAGAGTTTGAATAATCGTGATATTGGAATCTTGTCAAAGCTTTCTTTCGTATATGCCATCTTTGAAATGAAGGAAATTAATAGCGATAAAATGCTTTTGCCAATTGCACGAAATAATGTTCAATATATGGATTCCAATATAAGCAGCATTCTGAAATATACCGGCAAAACGAATGAGATATTTACCAGAATGATGATCAATGTCGCTCTATTCACTTCAGACTATATTGATGCTCCCACTATAAAGATGCTTGATCCCATTTCTGGAAAGTGCACAACACTGTTTGAAGGCCTGGTTTGCGGATTTGATGTATATGGAATCGAAATTAGTGATAAGGCTGTAAACGAAACATATCATTATCTAAAAAAATATCTTGAAACTGAAAAATATAAACATGTTACAAAAACAGTAAAATTCAGCGGCGAGAATAAATCTTTTAAAGCTGCAAGACATACGTTTGAAATTGCTAAAACAAAAGAAGAAATGAAAAACAAACAGCAAAAAACATTTGAAATCATTGCAGGCAATTCTGTTCATGCAAATAAGTATTATAAAAAGAACAGTTTTCATCTTATTGTTGGCGACTTGCCCTATGGTGTTCAGCATGGTAATGTGACAAATGAAAAACAATCTTCAATTACAAGAAACCCAAAGGAATTGTTATTAGCATGCTTAGGTAGCTGGAAGGATACTATGATGCCTGGAGGCGTTATCGTTTTAGCATGGAATAAATTTGTTCTGCGCAGGGATGAAATGATTCAGATATTTGAAAATACCGGGTTTCATGTGTTTAACGAAGGCATTTACCAGGAATTTGAGCACAGGGTGGATCAGGCGATTAAACGGGTTATTGTTGTTGCGAAAAAGTTATAAGTTTTAATTGTTTTGCAAGCCTATCTAATATACTTGTTATAGTG
>JAAYYM010000527.1 GCA_012515365.1 Clostridia bacterium | reverse complement strand
TGCGCTGAAGCATGAATTTGATGAAATCAACTATATCGATATACTGGATTGTAATGGTGGAGATCATGGATATCCATTTGCTACGAATTTTAATCCCGAAATCAATATCCGTGAGGTATCTGCAAACGGAAGCTATTGGGAAGATGGTAAATGGGTAGAAACAAAACCTATGGAAATCAAAAAGGAATATGATTTTAAGGGTGTTGGTAAGAAGGACATGTATTTACTGCATCATGAGGAGTTAGAATCTCTTGGTATTCACATACCGGGTATCAAGCGTATCCGATTTTTCATGACTTTTGGTCAAAGCTATCTGACGCATCTTAAATGTCTGGAAAACGTAGGAATGACATCTATAGAACCGATCATGTATGAAGGAAAAGAGATTGTTCCATTACAGTTTTTAAAGGCAGTCCTGCCTGACCCGGCAAGTCTTGGAGAGCGAACAGTCGGAAAGACTAATATAGGATGTATCTTTATTGGTAAAAAGGACGGAAAAGAAAAAACCTATCATTTATATAATATCTGTGATCATCAGGAATGCTATAAAGAGGTAGGTTCTCAGGCAATTAGTTATACCACAGGTGTTCCGGCTATGATTGGTGCCATGCTTGTCATGAATGGAACATGGAGTAAAGCGGGTGTATATAACATTGAAGAGTTTGATCCGGATCCATTTATGGATGCATTAAATCAATTCGGACTGCCATGGGAAGAGGATCATGATCCAGTACTGGTAGATTAAGTGAGGAACTAATGAATTTATATAATATGCAGACAATACCAACACCAAGCTATGTGACAGACGAAGCTTTGCTCATTCAAAACCTTACCAAGTTAAAGGAATTGATTGATGAGACAGACTGTCACATTTTGCTGGCACAGAAATGTTTTTCCATGTATGCAACATATCCGCTGATATCTCGGTATTTATCAGGAACTACAGCTAGTGGACTGTATGAGGCAAAATTAGGAAAAACTTATATGGGAAAAGAAACGCACATCTTTAGTGCAGCATATCGTGAAGATGAAATGGAAGAAATCATCACCATTTGTGATCATATTGTGTTTAATTCGCTTTCGCAGTGGAAACGTTACAAAGAGCGTGTTTTGGCAGCAGGCAGAGAGGTGGGATTACGTATTAATCCCGAATGCTCTACACAAGAGCATCAGGAACAGTATGATCCCTGCTCAAAATATTCGAGGCTTGGAATCCGGTCCTGTGATCTAAATAATGAAGTATTAGAGGGTGTATCAGGACTTCATTTTCATACATTATGCGAGCAGAACGCGGATGCACTGAAAGTTACGTTGGATGAGATTGAACGTAAATTCGGAAGCTATCTTCATAAAATGAAATGGATCAATTTTGGTGGCGGACATCATATCACACGTGCTGATTATGATATAGATCTGTTAAAACTCTGTATCAAACGCATGCAGGAAACTTATGATTTAAACGTATACATTGAACCAGGAGAAGCAGTAGCACTTGATGCAGGTTTTTTGGTTTCTACAGTTCTTGACATTGTAGAAAATGGATGTCAGATCGCTATTATGGACTGCTCGGCAGCCTGTCATATGCCGGATGTGCTGGAAATGCCATATACGCCACGTATAGCAGGAGCAAAGATTTGTACAGGTGATCAAAATATAGAAACGACAGAAAATGCTTATCGTCTGGCTGGACCTACGTGTCTGGCGGGAGATGTAATCGGAGATTATATATTTGACAAACCGCTAAAAGTGGGAGACAGGGTCTGCTTTTGTGATATGGCAATTTATTCAATGGTTAAAAATAATACCTTTAATGGAATGAAGCTGCCCTCCATTGCTCTAAAGCAAAATGGCGGTATTGTCGTGATTAAGGAATTTGGATATGAAGACTTTAAGGAACGCTTATCATAAGCAGCAGATACTTGATCAACATTGACATTTTTCCGATTTTAGGATAGTCTAACGATATTGATTTTATATTGAAGATTTTATGAGGTGAATAGAATGAATATACGAGAACAGGCAGCGATACTGAAGCAGGACAGCATTCAGATGGCAGTTTTACCTTTGGAAAAAAGAAATCAGGCACTACACGCAGTTGCCAAAGCACTAACAGAAAAAAAAGAAGAAATCCTTTCCGCTAATCGTAAGGATTTAAGTATTGCAGAGGAAAATCAGATTGCAATGCCTATTTTAAAGAGGCTTAAATTTGATGAAGCAAAGCTGCAGGGTGTCATAGATGGAATCGAAGAACTGATCAAACTGCCCGACCCGTTATTTAAATTACAGTTATCCAGAGAACTTGATGAAGGGCTTGAATTATATCGTGAAACATGTCCGATCGGAGTTATAGGAGTTATTTTTGAGTCAAGACCGGATGCCCTTGTACAGATTGCTACACTTTGTTTAAAGAGCGGAAACTGTGCGATCTTAAAAGGTGGCAGCGAGGCTATGTACACAAATAGAGCATTATTCGAAACCATTCATCAGGCAGTAGTTGCAAATGGTCTGCCAGAGGGATGTATGGCACAGGCGGAGCTGCGCTCTGAAATCAATGAATTATTAGAATGCGATCAATATGTTGATCTTTTAATACCACGAGGATCAAATGAATTTGTCAGATATATCATGGATCATACGAAGATACCGGTAATGGGTCACGCAGATGGAATTTGTCATATTTATGTGGATGAGACCTTTGATTTAGAAACAGCCATTCCGGTCATTGTAGATTCTAAGACGCAGTATGTTGCTGTCTGCAATGCAGTAGAAACACTTCTTGTCAACAGAAAAGCAGCAAATGAGCTGTTACCTGCACTTGCAAAAGCATTGAGAGAAAAAAATGTGGAGATACGAGGTACCAAAGAAGTCAGGGAAATCATTGAGTGTGCGACGGCGGATGAAGAAGATTTTAAGACAGAGTATTTGGATTATATCATATCTGTTAAATTGGTCGATTCCATGGAAGCGGCGGTTTCTCATATTAATCAATATGGCTCTCATCATACAGACTGTATCGTAACGCAAGACATGGAAAGAGCAAAACGTTTCATGCAGCTGGTTGACTCAGCAGGTGTATACTGCAATTGTTCGACTAGATTTGCAGATGGTTTTAAATATGGATTTGGCGCCGAAGTAGGTGTCAGCACAGGAAAATTACATGCAAGAGGACCAGTAGGACTAGAGGGTCTGGTTACTTATAAATATAAATTGTTTGGAAAAGGCCATATCGTAGATGATTATGCGACCGGAAAAAAACAATTCCATTTTAAACCACTCTCGTAAGAATCCTTCTGATCATTAACAGAAAGGAAAGAGACATGCTTTATCAAATCAGTAATGGTGCAGTGCAGTATGCAGCTGACACGATTCTGGAACATATTAATTTTGAAATCAGAAATACAGAAAAAATAGCAATCGTCGGACGAAATGGCTGTGGGAAAACGACTTTATTAAAGCTTATTTCAGGAGAAGTCGATCTTGCAAAGCGCGACAGTGATGAGGATATTTTTATCAGCAGAGCAGGTAATCCTACTATCGGATACTTAAAGCAGCTGACCTTTGAGGATGAGAATCTGACACTTGATGCGGAAATCAGAAAAGTTTTTGCTCCGATTCTGTCTATGCAGAAGAGAATACAGAAGCTTGTGAGTGAACTGGAGACAGACTATTCTGAGCAAAAAGTCAGTGAATACACAAAGCTTGAGGAACAATTCAAGGATCTCGGCGGATATTACTATGAAAAAGAATATGATACGATGTTACGAAGCTTTCAGTTTGATTTAAGTGATAAGGAAAAGAAACTAAGCGAATTTTCCGGTGGACAAAGGACAAAGCTTGCATTTATCAAATTACTTTTAAGCAAACCAGACATTCTATTACTTGATGAGCCAACCAATCATTTGGATATTTCTACGATTGAGTGGCTTGAAAAGTATCTCATCAATTATAACAGAGCAGTAGTCATTGTATCCCATGATCGTATGTTTTTAGATAAGGTCGTAGATGTTGTGTATGAGATCGAGTATGGTACAGCCAGACGATATCCGGGCAATTACACCTCTTTTATGGCGGCAAAAAGAGCAAATTATGAAAAACAGTTGAAAGATTATACTGCACAGCAAAAAGAGATCGAACGACTGAAAACGATTGTAGAAAAGTTTAAGAATAAACCTACAAAAGTTGCAATGACACGTTCCAAGCTAAAACAGATTGAACATATGGACATGATAGAGCCACCGGATAAGTATGATAATAAGACCTTTCATGCAAATTTTGAACCGAATCTGGAAAGTGGAAAGGATGTTTTATCAGTCAGACAATTATCAATTGGTTATACCTGTGAACTGTCGTGTGTAACATTTGAAATGAAACGAGGACAAAGACTAGGTATCATTGGTGGAAACGGAATAGGAAAATCAACACTGTTAAAAACCCTGGTTGGTAAAATTAATGCACTAAACGGTGAATATCATTATGGTACAAATGTGGAGGTAGGTTATTTTGATCAGCAGATGGCACAATATTCAAGTGATAAGACAGTACTTGATGAATTCTGGGATGAGTTTCCAGACCTATTGCAGACAGAGGTTCGTAATAGCCTTGGCGCGTTTCTCTTTACGCAAGAGGAAGTATTCAAAAAGGTCAGTATGCTGTCAGGAGGAGAAAGAGTAAGACTGGCACTTGCAAAAATTCTAAAACGCAGACCTAATTTTCTTATATTGGATGAGCCGACAAATCACATGGATATTGTTGGAAAAGAAACATTAGAATCCATGCTTCGTGACTATCACGGAACGGTGATCTTTGTATCGCATGACAGATATTTTATCAAACAAGTATCGGATACACTGTTGGTTATGGATCAAACCGGAAGTAAGTATTATTCATTTGGATATGAGGAATATGAAGCTGAGCTTGAAAAAAAAGAGATGCAGCAGGAAGAGAGACTGACTAAAGCGATTTCGACTGCTGTCAAAGAAGAAAAGCCTAAAAATGAGGCATACATCAATCCGGGAAAAGAAAGAGGTAAAGTAGCACGAAAGCTGAAGAAATTAGAAGAACAGCTTGAGCAAAAGGATGAAATCATACGTGCACTTAAGGATGAACTTGCAAGACCGGAGCTGGCAACAGATTATGTGAAATTACAGGATATCCAGAAGCAGATTGAAGAGGAAGAAGAAAATCTCCTTGCCTTGATGACAGAGTGGGAAGAAACAGAGCAGACTCTGTCTTTAATGGATTGACACAAGTAGGAAAGACAAGTATACTTAACTTTATCGAGTAAACGCGTTAAAGAGACGAAGAACAGGAGATGCGGTCATGCCAATTACAGAGTTACTGGAGAGAAACAGTCGTGAATTCTCAGATGATATCTGCCTTGTAGAAATCAATCCTGAAATTAAAGAAGATAGAAGAGTAACATGGAAAGAATATGAATTGATGGAGCCAAATCCAAAAACTCATTATCGCCGTGAAATTACATGGAGTGTGTTTGATGAAAAAGCGAATCGTTTTGCCAATCTTTTGATTAAACGAGGAGTAAAAAAAGGTGATAAGGTTGCCATTTTGATGATGAATTGTTTAGAATGGCTTCCGATTTATTTTGGAATACTCAAAACAGGTGCACTAGCCGTTCCTTTGAATTTTCGTTATGCATCTGATGAAATTCTATACTGTGTGAAGCTGGCGGAAGCAGATGTATTGGTTTTTGGACCTGCATTTATCGGTCGTATAGAGGAAGTTGCTGATGAAATCAGTAAAAAACGTCTGTTAATATATGTTGGTGAGAACTGTCCGACATTTGCAGATGATTATAATTCACTGGCAGCGAACTGTTCCAGTCAGGCACCTAATATTGAGATTACAGATGATGATTATGCTGCAATTTATTTTTCATCCGGTACTACCGGATTTCCTAAGGCAATATTACATAAACATAGAAGCCTGATGCATTCTTGTGAAGTAGAACAGCATCATCACGGTCAGACAAAGGATGATGTCTTTTTATGTATTCCTCCTCTCTACCATACCGGGGCGAAGATGCATTGGTTTGGAAGTCTGATCACAGGAAGTAAGGCAGTTTTATTAAAAGGAACAAAACCAGAATTTATCCTCGATGCGGTATCAAAAGAGCATTGTACGATCGTGTGGCTTTTGGTCCCATGGGCACAGGATATTTTAGAAGCAATTGAGAGTGGTCGTGTTAAACTGGAGAATTATGACCTGTCGAAGTGGCGCCTGATGCATATCGGAGCACAGCCTGTACCACCTAGTATGATCAAGAAATGGAAAGAATATTTTCCGAATCATCAATATGACACAAACTATGGTCTGAGTGAATCGATTGGACCGGGATGTGTACATCTTGGTGTAGATAATATCCATAAAGTCGGAACCATAGGTAAGGCCGGATATGGATGGGAAGTAAAAATCGTTGATGAAAAACGAGAGACCGTTCATAAAGGCGAAGTAGGAGAACTTGCAGTAAAGGGTCCTGGCGTGATGACCTGCTATTATCACGACCGAAAGGCTACAGAGGAAGTGCTGGCTGACGGATGGCTTTATACTGGTGACATGGCGCGTGAGGATGAGGATGGATTTATCCTTCTTGTAGATAGAAAGAAAGATGTCATCATTAGTGGTGGTGAGAATATTTATCCTGTCCAGATTGAGGATTTTCTTCGTACAAATGATGCAATTCATGATGTTGCAGTGATCGGATTACCTGATAAACGTCTTGGAGAAATCAGTGCAGCAATTATTGAAACAAAAGAAGGCTATATTTTGACGGAAGAACGTGTAGAGGAGTTCTGCAAACAGCTTCCAAGATATAAACGTCCACATAAATTTATTTTTGGTGATATACCAAGAAACCCAACCGGAAAGATAGAAAAACCGAAGCTTAGAGAACTATATGGAGGTTCCGGACTGATCGAAGCTCAAAATAAAGCTTGATTTTTGTTC
Organism: Clostridia bacterium; assembly: GCA_012515365.1. Next base: position 1,316 of record JAAYYM010000527.1, on the reverse strand, counting down.
TGAAATGTGAAACTATTACATATAGATATTCTATCTGATTATCCCGACTGGCAAAGACGAGACATTGTTATGTCTCGTCTTTCTTTAGATAATGGGTTATTCTTTCTCTTTCTACAAATATGTTTCTTACAAATTAAAGAAAACGAGTTAGGTATATTGACTAAAGAATAAGCTTATAAACAGTGTTTCCGTGTAAAAATGACAAAGTTTTTATTTTCAATTTACAAAATTTAATTAAATGTTTATAATTGACCAAGAATTAGAGTAGGAGTTAGAACATTGCAGAATAAGAAAAATTATAAAAGTAATTGTATCATTATTTTGATGACTTTTCTTTTGGAACTGGCATATGGATTTTATGTATGTCATTTTAAAGGGATTATATTAAATGATGCTTTTAGCCGGACTGCAAATGCATTTTATGTTATTTTTGTAAAACCGGCAAGATATGCATCAATCGGTCTTGTATGGAATCCTTTACCAAGTACTTTGCAGCTGCCATTTGTTGCATTTGCAAAATTCTGGAGACCAATTGCTTCTAGTGGAATATGTGCAGTGATCGTGACAGCAATTTGCGCAGCAGGTACTGTCTGGATTCTATTGGATACCTTTGAGCGTATGAAAGTAAAGCGCAGTATTGCTTTACTACTTACCTTTTTGTATGCGTCAAATCCTTTTATTTTCTTTTATGGCTGTAATGGTATGAGTGAAATGATTTTCTTCTGCCTGATGGTATATATTATCTGTAATTTTACATTATGGATCAAAATGGGAAAGAGTAAGCATTTGGTGCGAATTGCTTTTGCACTTGTATTCCTGTTTTATACCAGATATGAAGCGATACCGTTTGCAGCAGCATTAGGATTATGTGTGATTATACATATATTGTTTAGCCAAAAAGAGAAAATTTATTATCCGCAAAAAGGGATAGCTGAACGGTATTATTATGTAGAAGGATCACTTGTACTTATTTTCACACCACTTGCGTATGGTATTTTTCTTTGGATTCTATTTAACTGGGTTATTAACGGAAACCCTTTGTACTTTTTAAATTCGGCTTACTCAAATGTTTCACAAAGCTTGTTTACAAAAAATTTCGGTTCTTATTCCGACATTCTGCTTTATGAACTAGAACGTCTTTTACCATTTATTCCTCTTTTTATAGCGATAGTCCTGATCAGATTCTTTCGTAATAAATGGCGAAAAAGCGATTTTGCTATATTTCTTGTTTTCAATCTTATCTTAATGGTCTTTCATTACTATATGATCATTAGTGGAAGTTCTTTCGGCTGGCTGCGTTTCTTCTCATACACACT
>JAAYYM010000526.1 GCA_012515365.1 Clostridia bacterium | reverse complement strand
CTATACTAAGCATGCATTTGAGCCGCTATGCCGAAGAAACTATCATATGGTCGAGTCAAGAATTTAAGTTCATTTCCTTGAAAGATACTTTTTCTACAGGGTCAAGCATTATGCCGCAGAAGAAAAATGCAGACATGCATGAGTTATTACGTGGGAAATCAGGACGAGTATATGGTAATTTGATGGCTATTCTGACTGTCATGAAAGGCCTGCCTTTGGCATATGACAAGGATATGCAGGAGGAAAAAGAACTCTTATTTGACTCGATCGATACCATGCAGCAAATGCTGGCATTATTACCGGACATGCTGGAAGAAACAATCATTCATGAAGATAAGATGTATGCTGCCACGGCTGAAGGTTTTATTAATGCGACCGATTGTGCCGATTATCTGGCAGCCAAGGGCATTCCTTTTAGAGATGCCTATCGTATAACAGGGGATATTATTCAATATTGCCTGGAAAAGGACTATACTTTAGAAAGTATGCCTTTAGAAGCATATCAGGAGTTCCACGATGCTTTTGAAAGTGATATATTTGAAGCGATTGATCTGCAGACAGTGACCTTCAACCGAAAAGTGGCTGGGGGACCTGCACCAGAGAGAGTAAAAGAACATATTGAGTGGATGGAAAATAAGTTAAACGATTAATAGGAGGATATATTCATGGCTAAAAAAGATGTTAAAAAAATATTAGTTGCTTATTCAGGTGGTTTGGATACATCGGTTATTGTGCATTGGTTGAAAGCCAATTATAATAATCCGGAAATTATTGCGATGAATGCTGACGTGGGGCAAGATGAAGACTTTGATGCTTTAGAAGACAAAGCCTTAAAATCTGGAGCAGCTAAATTATATGTTGAGGACCTGCGTGAAGAATTCCTAACAGATTTCGTTTGGCAGGCGCTGAAAGCGAACGCTAAATATGATGGGAACTACTTAATGGGGACTGCCTATGCTCGTCCGCTGATGAGTAAACGAATGGTTGAGATTGCACATGAAGAAGGCTGTGATGCGATTGCCCATGGATGTACAGGAAAAGGAAACGACCAGGTTCGTTTTGAGTTGGGAATTCGTGAATTTGATCCTAATATTACTATTATCGCTCCGTGGCGTGAATGGGACTTAAAATCACGTGAAGATGAGTTTCAATATGCTGAATCCCATGGCATTCCATTAAAATTTACACGTGAAGAAGGTTATTCAGAAGACGAGAACCTCTTCCACATTTCACATGAAGGATTAGACTTAGAAGATCCTACTAATAAGCCAGACTATGATAATTTATTATCAGTATCTGTGGCACCTCAAAAAGCACCGGACACCGAAACCAAAGTGAGTGTAAGCTTTGAAAAAGGTATACCCACGGCAGTGGATGGCGAAAAACTAGATCCGATTCCATTGATGCAAAAATTAAATAAAATTGGTGGAGAAAATGCTGTTGGTTTATTAGACATTGTAGAAAACCGTCTCGTGGGTATGAAATCACGTGGAGTTTATGAAACGCCAGGTGGAGAAGTCTTGTACCATGCCCACAATAAATTAGAGGAAATGACCATTGACCGTGATACTTTCCACTTTAAGCAGCATGTAGCTATCAAATATGGAGAATTAGTATATAACGGCTTGTGGTACTCGCCTTTACGTAAATCTTTACAAGCTTTTGTAGATTATACACAAGAAAATGTAACAGGAACAGTTGAGATGGAACTTTATAAAGGAAATATCATCGATGTTTCTGTAACAAGTCCTTATACTTTATACAGTGAAGAGTTAGCGTCCTTTGAAGAAGATGATATCTATGAGCAAAATGATGCTGAAGGTTTCATTAAATTATTTGGTCTGGGTCAAACGACTCGTGTAATTGCGGAGCAATCATGGAAAGACAAAAAATAAATTAGTCTTTTAGATACTGGTAATCAAATGAACAATCTAATAAAAAACAGGTCT
>JAAYYM010000525.1 GCA_012515365.1 Clostridia bacterium | reverse complement strand
TCAAGCCTTCTTGCTGTTTCTATTGGCATTGTTTTTTTATTCGGATTTTTTTGGGAGACAGATGCCAGAAAACATTTATTTGATCGGGCAAAAAAGATGACAGGGGCAAACTTTGTGATGCTTTTGTTTATCTTCATGTCTTCACAAATTTTTGCAACCGTGTTTGGTACTGGTGTGGAATGGGGACTTAATCAGTTTGGCTATAGCGTATTGAATGACATTAAAAGTGCCTCAAGCACGAGTGAGACAATATCAATGCTACTATATTCGGCGATTGCAGCTCCGGTGACAGAAGAACTTATTTTTCGCGGTTTTGTCATGCGTGGACTAGAGAAAATCGGAAAATGGTATGCGATCATCATCTCAGCATTTTTGTTTGGCGCTTTTCATGGAAATTTTGTACAAGGTGCATATGCATTTATTGCAGCACTTGCACTCGGATATATAGCAATGGAATATTCTATTTACTGGTCCATACTTTTACATGTGATGAATAATTTTGTGTTTGGCGACCTTTTTTCTTATTTGACAGATGGGCTGTCGGACCAGACACAGACGGTTCTTTCATATAGTATGGAAGGCATTTTTCTAGTCGGAACTCTCATCGTCCTGATTATAAAAAGAAAGAAGCTTGCCCAGAGTCTTAGAGAACTACATATGACAAAGGAAAAATGGATAGGAACCGTCACGGCGGCTGCACTGATTATTTTCCTACTGATTCAGTTCTATTTTGGAATGTCAGGTGTTGAACCTTTAAAGCTAGAGGGATGATGCAAGAATGTGACGCAAGAATGAAAAAAACATTTGACAAATGAACAAAAAGGTAATATATTACCATTAAGGTAATGTATTACCTTTTTTAAAAATCGTCAGATTACACGTTTGGTGAAAGGTGAGTGGGGAGAAGAAAATGATAAAAAAACAGAATGGAAAATTCGATTCAGAAGAAAATCCGGTCATGCTTGAGAACATGGACTTAAGTTTTTTTCTGATTGGTCTTTTGAGTGAATTTGAAAATCGTTTTCAGGCGGAAGCAGACCGGATTTTTAAGGAACTTAGCTGGAAACAATGCTTTGTGATGAATTGCGCAGGATTGTTTGATCATCCGCCAACGATCAGTGAATTGTCAGATCTGGTTGGATCTTCACATCAGAATATCAAGCAGATTCTGCTAAAACTTGAGAAACAGGGCTATGTGACATTAACACCTGATCAAAAAGACCGTAGGAAGCTGAGAGTGAACAGAACACAAAAGGCTGAGAAATTCGGCAACGATTTTTATCAGGTTAGTGTGGAACATATGGATCAACTGTTTCAAGGGATTGAAAAAGAAGATCTTCAGATAACAGTTAATACGATTATGAAATTAGATGAACATTTAAGAGGAGGATTCGTACAATGAAAAAATTAGTTGTATTTAAAAGTAATACAGGATTTACGGAAAAATATGCACGCTGGATCGCAGAGGATTTGGGCTGTGTGGCAAAGCCACTAAAACAGGTGAATGCAGCGGAAATTGCATCTTATGATGTCATCATCTATGGTGGAGGAATCATGGCAGGAATGATCTCAGACGTAGATAAAATTGTCAAAATGAATCCGAAAAAACTAGTTGTTTTTGCAACAGGTGCAACACCCACATCAGTAGAATACGCAGAGGTTTTGAAAAAACAAAATAAACTTGAGGATACACCTGTATTTTATTATGAGGGCGGTCTGGCATTAGAAAAGCTTAATTTTATCATGAGAGGCATGCTGAATATGGCAGCAAAAGGATTAGCGAAAAAAGAAGATAAGACACCAGAAGATGAGATCATGTTAAAGCAATTCGGACAATCATATGATCATAGCAATCGTGATAATATCAGCGAACTAGTCAATATGTTGAAGGAAGAATAAGTTTACTCTATCATTTTTATAAAAAATGTAGAATATTATCCACATGATATGGTATAATCTTTTTATATAGATTTATGGTTCTTATGAAACATCATGCACGAAGGATGAGATATAAAGGAGAAGATTATGCTAGTTACTTTAGTTCCGTTATTTGATAAGTCGATGAAAGTAAGTGCTTACTCACTTTTTTCACAAAAAAAGAATTTTTTATTGAACCCTGCGTTACTCGGAACAGGGCAAAATGATGGCGCTGCTGTTATAGATGGTCTGGAAGTGATACAGGCTATTGGAATCGATACCTTATCTCCCGGTACAGATGTTTTTGTGCCGGTAAGTAATATCGCAATTTTTTCAGACATAGAATCACAGTGCCGAGTTCCACACGAGCGACTTGTATTGTTGTTTGACAATATGATATTAAATGAAAAAGTATACATAGACCGTCTGAGCCAGTTAAAGCTTGAAGGTTATAAATTAGCGATTCGCAAGCTGCCGGTATCTTCTTATGAGACCAGCAAGGAAATACTGAATCTGATGAATTATATTATCATTGATTCTAAAAAAGTGGATGTTAAAAAAGCTAAAATATATTTTGGTGCCTTATATCCAAAGATCAAGATCTGTGCCGGAAATCTGGCAACACAGGAAATCTATGATGAGCTGAAGGATGAAGAGGGATTATCACTGTTTGAGGGTGATTTTTACCGTATCCCTGTTACAAAAGGACAGACGGAGATTGCGCCACTTAAGGCAAACTATATTGAGCTGCTCAATATGGTAAATGATACAGACTTTGAATTAACCAGAGTGGCAGATGTAATTGGACGCGACACAGCACTGGTACTTTCTCTGCTTGAAATGGTAAACAGATTTTCAGTTAATTCTGAAATCACATCTATCCGTCATGCAGCGGCAATGCTTGGACAAAGAGAATTGAAAAAATGGATCAACACGATCGTAACGAAGGAATTGTGTGCAGACAGACCAAGTGAAGTGACAAGAATTTCACTTCTTCGGGCAAAATTTGCAGAAATGCTTGCACCACTCTTTGGAATGGAAGCAAAAGCTTCCGAGTTATTCCTGATGGGATTGTTCTCAGTACTTGATCTGATTCTGAATCTTCCGATGGATGAGGCATTAAAGAAAGTCAATGTATCAAAAGAAATCACAGAAGCACTCGTAAGTAAAAAAGGTGATTTTGCCAACGTGCTTGATTTTATGATCCAGTATGAGGCGGCAAGCTGGCAGGAAGTATCACGAATGATGATTTTGCAGAAAGTCGAAATGAACGATGTATACGATGCATATCTCAAATCAGTTTGCTGGTATCGCGATCTGGTATACACCAAATAAGTAAAATATAAGAATGGGGTTTGTGTTTCAGAATTATGAATTTGAAACACAAACCCCATTTTATTTTATTCAAGTGAGATATTCT
>JAAYYM010000524.1 GCA_012515365.1 Clostridia bacterium | reverse complement strand
GATTTCATCTGCAATTTCCTGTATCTCATCATTGACATAGTAATGTGCCAGAATGACAGCATGTTTCTCCTTTTTTAACTGCATGATCTCATCTGTAAGTGACATACCCGACTTCCTCCTCAAAGCTGCCTTCTCTTTTGACAGTTTTATATTGTCTGACAGTATACCATGTTATTTTACATGTGACAAGACACCTGTTAATTATTTGTGACAACTGACAAATTTGACAGTATGCGCAACAAGTTTTAGACTAATAATGTATAAAGAGGGATTAAGAAGGAGCTGACATATGAGTGAAAAATATGTAGAATTGACGGAACAGCCTGTAGAGAAGCTGGTATGTAAACTTGCATTTCCTACTATCATCAGTATGCTGATTACTTCATTTTATAATATGGCTGATACATTTTTTGTAGGAAAAATCAATACCAGTGCCACAGGTGCAGTCGGTATCGTCTTCACACTAATGGCTGTCATTCAGGCTTGTGGTTTTTTCTTTGGACATGGATCCGGAAATTATATCTCCAGACAGCTTGGCAGACAAAATAAAGAAGAAGCCTCACGCATGGCTTCTATTGGCTTTTTCTCTTCTCTTCTATTTGGTATTGCATTTATGATGATAGGTTTGCTCTTTCTAAAACCGCTTGCAGTTGCTCTTGGCTCTACGCAGACCATTCTGCCTTATGCAATGGATTATCTGAAGCTGATTTTGATCGGTGCACCTTACATGACAGCATCTCTTGTACTGAATAATCAGCTGCGCTTTCAGGGAAATGCCATGTATGCCATGATCGGTATTTTGACCGGTGCTGTATTAAATATTGCATTAGATCCACTTTTCATCTTCGTATTCAAAATGGGGATCAAGGGTGCCGCACTGGCAACTATTATCAGTCAGTTGGTAAGCTTCTGTATGCTTCTTTACGGCACACATCAGGGTGAAAATCTGCACATCCACATACAGAATTTCAAACCTACACCTGCCTATTATTTAGAGATTTGTCGTGGCGGAGCCCCCTCCCTTTTACGTCAAGGACTTGCCAGTGTCGCAGGAATCTGTCTGAATTTCTCAGCCGGCGTTTACGGAGATGTTGCCATAGCTGCTATGTCGATCACAAATAGAGTCATGATGTTCGCAGGATCTGCGCTGATAGGTTTTGGTCAAGGTTTTCAGCCCGTCTGTGGCTTCAACTATGGAGCAGGACTCTATGAACGTGTAAAAAAAGCATTTTTCTTCTGTATCAAATCATCATTTTTTGTGCTCATTGCCCTGTCTGTCTTAGGCGGAATCTTCGCTCCGACAGTCATAGCAGTCTTTAGAAAAGATCCCGAGGTCATAGAAATCGGAACTAACGCATTGCGTTTCCAGTGTCTGACTTTTCCGTTCATGGGGTGGGTCGTACTCAGCAATATGATGCTGCAGAATATCGGAAAGGTATGGAAAGCCTCTTTTCTTGCAATTGCACGCCAAGGACTGTTCTTTATTCCCTTGATCCTAATCCTGCCACGCTATTTCGGTCTGCTTGGAATAGAAATGACTCAGCCACTTTCTGACACCATCAGCTTTGTCTGTTCAATTCCTTTACAGCTTGGTGTTCTACGCAAAATGTCATCGGATGCTGCTCCCAAAAGGACATCCTGACCAATGTTTTTTATAATTCTTTTCTCAGACTATGAAATTCTTCTTTATGACGATACATTGTTTCATCCGCCAGCTTCACGGCTTCATCAAGTGTCAGGTCGGTCTGCGGTCTGACGATCTGATATCCGATGCTGATACTCAAATGATAAGGCAGTGACATTCGCTTTGCCCTGCGCTCCAGATTTGTGGAAGCATTGCTGCAGTACTGATCTACTACTTCCTCATCTTGTCCGCTTCCGATATACAGATATTCATCCCCACCATAACGAAAGCCCAGCCAGTCACTTGGAAATGCCTGCTGTAAAATCTCAGCAACCGTTTTAATTGCAAGATCGCCATGCAAATGACCAAACTGGTCATTAATGCCTTTCATATAGTTGATATCAGCAAATATAATAACTGTATGCTCCTGTTTATCTCGATTTTCCTGAAAGAATTCATATGCCAGCTTCTTATAGCCCAGGCGGTTAAAGAGTCCTGTCATTGCATCCTTCATATAAAGTGTCGTTAATTCTTTGTTGGTAAGTGTATATAAATATTTTTGATAAAATAATGTAAAACCATTGCTGATACCCTTGCTCCAGTCATAGCAGAATCTATTTTCGATCAGACTGGTCGAATTCTTATTGACAAAATATCCGATTACCTGATCTTGAAAATGAAAGGGAACAAACATATATAGATTATTCCTGTCATCATTCATTCCTTTTGGAATCAGCTCTCTTGAATACACGATCTCACTCTTTTGGATCTGTTGATCTTTTATATGTACCGTCTTTAGCAATTCTTCACTATATCCATCTTTTCGTTTTGCACGCTCTTCCACATTGATTTCTTCTGGCATAGAGCTGCGCTCCATAAGAATACAGAATTCATCGCCTTCGAATTCATGATGTTCTTTAAGATAATGCTGTATCTGGCTCCATAGCGAGGATGGCTCCGTTTCTTCGATGAAATATTCTTGCAAATGACGTACATGCCGATTAAAGCTTAAGGTTACTCGTTGTTGGTGAAATAGATCCAGGCTATTGTTTTTCTGAACCTCATCCTGCTCTGAAACACATCCACAGCTTTGTCTGAAAACAGCGGATGATTTGAGCATTTCAACCGGTTCAACAGGCTCTTTATTGATTAATTTATTTAGATGTTCGATGGCTTTGACGCCAAGCTCACTCCAGTTACGGTTGACTGTTGAAATCGAAGGAGTAAATGCTGCAGCAGACTGCGTATCATCAAATCCGACTACTACAATATCTCTAGGCACTCTGATGCCGTTTTTATGTAAACATGTGATAGCTCCTAATGTGCCCTCATCATTGACGCAGACAATGCCTTCCGGAAGCTTTTTTGATTCTCTGATCATTTTAAGCATCTGATCATATCCAAAGTCGTAGGACCAGTTTCCACCTGTGATGATGTTTTTTTCATCTGGAGTCAGATGATGGGCTGCCATTGCATCCAAAAATGCGCGTTTTCTGTCCAGACTTTCTGAATTATCATCCGGACCTCCGATAAATGCCAGATCACGCAGACCGTGCACACTGATCAAATGCTCTGTGATCTCATACATACCGCTGTAATTATCTGTACCTATGTAGTCGATCCCATCCAGTTTGTATTCAAGACTGATGACCGGTGTTTTAGACGCAATAATCCTTGCTTTTTCACGTTCCAGTACTTCAATAGAATTAAAGATATTGGAAAATAGAATGACACCATCGAAATCCTCATAATGAGCCAGACTGAATATGTTATATTCGCCATGGTTAAAAGCCTTTGTTTCATCATAATAGCCGTAACATATGAATAAATATAAATCGACTTCATCTGATGAAACAGCCTTTTTGATCCCATCCAGCACTGCAAATATATATTCGCATGACCATCCTGTTGTAAGCAAAGCGATTTTCTTCTTCATCTTTTGCCTCCTATGTCGATCAGATACCTACCGTACTACATTTTACTTATTTATATCATAACATAGGAAGCATTTTAAAAAAACAAAAAAAAATTATTCAGATAAATGAATCACTCCCAAAACAACTCATCCAACGTTTTACCTAATGTTTTGCAGATATCAATGCATAGTCTTATAGATGGATTGTAGTCCCCTTTTTCGATTGCATTAATGGTCTGGCGTGACACATGTACCAGCTGCGCAAGCTGTTGTTGCGAAATGTCAAGTGCAGCACGTGCTGACTTTAACTTCAGATTTTTCATTTAATCCTCCCTCTCCGCATTTTTGTTGATCAATGTTTTGATGGAAATAATGATAAAAAGAATAAAAAGTGCAACACCAACAATCAGGTTCATGGCACTAACCGTGATCATACCATTAACAAAACACCTGCCGCTCACCAAATTAGTAATTCCTATTATCAGATTGATCATACAAATGGCAATCAATAAAGCAACTGCAGTTTTGGGTGTTTCATTTAATGCAAAATAAGCATCGTTCCACATACAATAAGCTCCATAAATGACAACTGTAAAAATAATACCAAAAAGCATTGCAAAAGAAACGCTGGCAAATGATCTTCCAATCATCTCTGAAAGCAGACCATAGCCTGCATTGTAGAATATCAGCGTAAAGAACCCAATCTTAAATGCCTTGCCACGTACCAGCTGTTGTCTCTCATCATATTCACATTTTCCTCCAATATGTGCTTTTTTCTTAAGCACAAATATAATAATGCCAAAAATGAATAACACACAAAAAAATCCTACAAAAAATCCTGCTACATAACTTATACTCATAATAATTCCCTTCTCTTCCTCTGGTTAATAAAATAGGTTGTTAATTGTTACTTATGATCGATCATGAGAAGAGTATAATTTGTCTTTTACTTTTTGTCAAGTATATTTTACCTTTTGTCATATTGCCGTTCTGAAAAAATAGTCAATTTGTTTCTTTCCTTCTGTATAAAGATAGGTTCCATACAGCGGAATCGTGCAGCACATTGTACGTACTCCGGCGGGTACAAGCAGCTGATATCCGGCATTTGACATAAGACAGGCCAGGCGGTCTGACTCCTCTCCCAGAGAAATATAACGAGCAGAACTTTTGATTTCAATCCAATGTCCGTCAGATGCACTTCTTGCCTTTAGAACTTCCTTCTTTGACCAGTCAAAATAGGTCCAGCTCTGCTTTTTCGCACGGCATTCTAATTGTCTCGGTACTTTCGCATTTTCGCTAAGCAGTAATTTTCCTGCCGCTGTATAAAAAGAAATTACTCCGGTTTTCTTTGTGATTCTAACAATCAGTTTATCAGTAGAAATTTCGATTATCTCCTTTGATTCCCTGCATTTCCAGTTAACCAAAGCATCCTCTTTATTTCCTGTTTGTAATTCTTTTGGAATATCGGATAGTGAATCTATTTGTTCCTTCGCAAATCTGATCCTGACTGTATCGATAGAGACAGGAGTCACACGAAGCAGACCGTATGTACTCATGATATCCAGCCATTTAGTAGTTTTACTGATCCAACGTACAGAAGTATCAATGCTGCTGTGTCCGATTGGCCTTAGTGAGGCGTTATCCGGTACCTCTCCAAATTCGGTCTGTGCAGACAACGCCATTGCCTTCTCCTTCTCTTTTGCAGCCTTTCCGATCACTGAAGATCTCCCATAGGTACTTCCAAAATACTCACGCGAAGTAATGCCTTGTCTCTGGATCTGAACTCTTTTGGGAATTGCTGTTTCCGTTTTCTTTTGCACAACGATTCGTTTTGGACCAAGATAATCTCTCATTTCCATTTCGCGGTGTCCATCCTTGGCACCCAGAGCAGCAATTTCATCCTTTGTCAGCTCCTCATATTCGACCAGCTGACGTGAAGTCTGTTTTTGTTCGATGTCTATGAACCGATGCTTTTGATCTTCCGGTACCTGTGTGGCAATCAGACTCGTCAGTATTCCATCATAAAGCACCACCAGCTCATGCAGCGCTCTTGTTGCCGCTACATATAACAGCTTTGCAAAACCATCTTCCAAAGGATAGTTTAGTTCATTTGCATCAAACAAAAGGACTACATCAAACTCGAGCCCCTTTGCAAATTCAATCGGAAGCACCATAACACCACTGCCAAATTCCACTGTAGAAGTATCAAATTCCACAATTTCAATACTTTTCTTCAATCTGCGGGCTACACGTTCTGATTCCTTTTCATCACGACAAATCACAGCAATGGTCTCATAGCCTTCCTTTAGCCAGTCAGTAATGGTCTTAAGTGTTTCATTGACCAATCCGGTCTTGTCTGCACATTTTGCGACTCTGACCTCTTTTCCATGGCGAATGATCGGTTCCACAGGATAGATGGGAAAGCTGCCATGCTGTAGAATATTAGTTGCAAAATTTGAGATTTCCACTGTATTACGATAGCTTTTCTTTAACAGTCCAAAATAATCAAATTCATCTGGAAGCATCAGACTTCTAAGCTCTTCCCAGTCGCTTAAACCATAATTAAAATATATATTCTGTGACACATCACCCATAATGGTATACGTGCATTTCGTCAGACAATACTTCAGACAGCCATAGACCATCATTCCAAAGTCCTGCGCCTCATCAATAACGACATGACTAGCTTCCTGAATGACTTCGGTCTCCTTAATGCGCTTATAGAGATAAGCCAGCGCAGCAAGATCGTACACATCAAACTCATCTTCCACAGACTCCAAATCAAACCCTTTTGTCCTCTGCTCATTTAAGAAATCCTGATACATGGAAAAAATGGAACCCTTCCATTCCTTTTTACCAAAATAAGTCTGATAATATTTGATCAGGCTTTTCTGTTCATCCTTCGGATAAGAATGATATTTTCCATAAAGTTCATTCTCAAGCTGTGCCATCAAATGCTCTGTCAGCTTATCAAGCTTATCTGGAAGAGAAAGATAATGAAACTTCTTTAACAGCTCCTCTATCGCACCCTGTTTCATTAACAGTTTATTTGTTTTTTCTATATAAACATCTTTTCTTGGAATACAGCTCCACTCATAACGTTCGCAAAACTTCTCCAGATCTCTAAACCAATCCATTTTTCCTTTGATACAGGCAGCTTTGCTTCCCTTATTCATGCTCGTTATCCGATACTTCTTTACATCCCAGTCTTCATAAAGCAAGCGTGTAAATAGCTGCTCCATTGTCATCTGCTTCGCACCATATACATCCAGATCCGGCAGAATCCCTGTAATGTAATGAAGCAGGATCTGGTTGCTGCCTATAATATAAAAATCTTCCGGCTTAAATTCCTGTTCATAATTGTAGAGAATATAAGAAATCCGGTGCATGGCAACTGTTGTTTTTCCTGAGCCTGCGCTTCCTTGCACCAATACGTTATGCTGCGGTTTTTTTCTGATAATTTCATTCTGTTCCTGTTGAATCGTTGCAATGATTTCGCTTAGAACAGCTCGCTTGTTTTTTGCCAGATATTTGGTTAACAGATCATCATTGGCAACAACATCCGAATCATAGAAATCCTTTAGTTCATCATTCTCGATTTCATAGGTACGCTTTCTTGTAAGGTTGATTTCATATGCACCCTCGCCTAATACAGAATATGTGCATTTGCCAAGCGATTTTTCATAGTAAACAGAGGCAATCGGAGCTCTCCAGTCAATGACCTCTGGTTCGGCCGGATTCTCTGCGATCACAGCTCGTCCAATATAATAGCTTTCCTCTTCCCCTGAATCCATATCCTTAAAATCAATTCGTCCGAAATAAGGCTTTTTGCGATAACGCTCAGCTCGTAGAAGTTCCTGCTTTACCTGATGAAATCTGGCATCGGCCTGAAACATCTGTGCCTGGCCCTCTCGGTCCTCGATATCATAGACTTCTTTCAATTCTAAAATATTCTGAGACATCTGGGTGACAGACTCTTTGGCTTTTTTAAGCTTCTCATCCGCAATTGACAATATGCGTGCAAGCATGTTTAGCTCTTCTTCCTTTGAAATACCCGGTATTATCTTATGTTTTTTCTTACCCTTGACGTTTTGACTCACTGATCTTCTCCTTTACTACGTTGCAGCTTTTCACATGATAGTAATGAAAGGCTCTGACAGCCTCTTCACTGATTCTCTCTCCGCACATTACAATTGGTACAGCAGGTGGGCAGCTTACATTGAGATCTGCAAGTATCCTTCCTCTGCTTTCACATGCAGGGATGTTTTCTGATAACGAAAATAAAGCTTCCCTGACTGACATGATTCGTTCACATGGATGAACAGCTATCGGTTCCTCCTTTATCTCAGGTTTTCGTTTTATACTAAGCATTGACTCTTTAAGTCGACAAAAATCCAATTCCTTATTCTGCGTAGAAAACATCATTACCAAATAGTCCGGATCAGCAAATTCACATACGATTCCCTGCTCCTTAAGCAGTTTGGCAAACTCTGTTCCACGGTATCCATAGGGCTTTGTGCTGATGGTGATTTTTAGTGGTTCCTGCTCCTTAAGTAAAAAACCTGCTTCACCTAGCTCTGATTTTAACTGGTGCAGTTTTTCTACCAATACACTCAAATCTTTTCTATATTCACCTGCCAGATAAGCATTTGCCAGATCCAGCGACTGCAAGATAAGATAAGAAGGACTGGTAGATCCAAACAACGCTAATGCAGATTTGGCCTGTTCCTTAAAAAATATAGAAGTACTTTTTGAGACATGCAAATAAGCACCTCCGGTTAGTACCGGAAGTGTCTTGTGTGCAGAATCACAGCATAAATCTGCTCCTAGATCAATCGGATGTTGTGATTTTGATAAATATTTTAAGTACGCGCCATGCGCATGATCGACTAATAATAGAACACCATATCGTTTACAGATATCTGCCAGTTCCTTTATAGGAGCAAGCCTGCCCAGATAATCCGGACTGGTCAAATACAAAGCCGCTGGTTTCAATTCCTTAATCTGTTTTTCTAGTAATATAAGATCAGGCTCACAGGATAAATATGAGAACTGGTTGCTTTCAGGCGCCCACACGATCTCGATATCTAACAGGGCTGCTGCACTCAAAAATGTTTTATGTGCATTCCTATATGCCATTATAAGTGTTTTCACATGATCTGATTGACTACCTGCGTATTGTTTTCTCTCTTGGTGCAGATCGAACTGTTTTGCCAGATAAAGCATTGCTCTGATACATTGTGATGAACCCTCTGTAGAGTAAAAGGTCGCAGCACTTTCAAATAGAGACGTCGCATTGCATTCACTCTCTGCGATGATACCTGATGCCTCATACAGGCTGTCGGCTCCGTCGATTTCTGTAATGTCACAGGGCTCTGGTCCAAGTTTCGAAATCCCTTTATGTCCCGGCATATGTAATCTGACTGCATTGGTTTCACAGTATTGCTTCACATAATCGCAAATAGGAGTTTTCATTACTTTTCCTCATTCATTGTGTGGTGAATGGCAACCATAATGGCACATTCCATTCTCTTTCTGAATAATTCACATCCGTATTGATATACACCTGTGATCGACCCTGTCGAATGATAGGCATTTGCAGCACATCCCCCTGAACAATATAATTTCGCCCAACAATCCTTACATTCAGGTCTTGCATAAACATTACAACTTGCAAATTCTTTCTGGATTTCAAGATTCTTAACACCGTCCCATATGTTACCAAGACAGAATTTATCATCTCCTACAAACTGGTGGCATGGATACAGATCTCCCCATGGCGTCACTGCCATATATTCCGTTCCTGATCCACAGCCTGAAATCCTTTTGTAGATGCACGGGCCACTTTTCAGATCAATCATATAATGGTAAAAGGTAAATGGTTTCCCTTCCTCTTCTCGTCTGATCATAAGGTCAGCCAGATCTTCATATTGCTTTAATACAACCGGAAGATCCTCTTTTGTGAGTTCTGACGGATTTCCTGCTTCACACACAACAGGTTCCATGCTAAGCTCTGTAAAACCAAGCTCGAGCATCTGCTTAATATCTTCAAGAAAATCCGGATTCGCATGTGTAAAAGTTCCTCGCATATAATAATTCTTATTTCCACGTGCTTCTACCAGCTTTTGAAATTTGGGTACTATCCGGTCATAGCTTCCATGTCCTGCATAGTCAACACGGAAACGGTCATGAATCTCTTTTCTGCCATCAAGACTCAATACGACATTGCTCATCTCGCGATTTGCAAAATCAATTACATCATCATCGATTAACATCCCATTAGTTGTCAGAGTAAATCGGAAATTTTTATTATGCTCCTTCTCGATTTTCCGCGCATAATCCACCAGATCCTTCACAACCTGAAAGTTCATTAAGGGCTCTCCACCAAAGAAATCCACTTCGAGGTTTTTACGCGTTCCTGACTGCTCAATCAGGAAATCAAGTGCCCTTTTACCTACTTCAAAGCTCATAACAGCGCGTTCTCCATGATTATCACCATGGTAATTTCCCTGACTGGCAAAACAATATGAGCAGTTCAGATTACACGTATGTGCAATGTGCAGGCACAATGCTTTAATGACGGTACCTGTTTTCTGCTTAAGCACTCCTGCCATCGGTTCAAAATGATCCTCCGTAAACAGCTTTCCTGCCTTTTTTAAATCTTCAATCTGCTCAAAGCATTCCTCGAGGTCTTCATGACTGATATCCTCTCGATCTCCATAACGAGCAAACATCTGCCTGATGATTTCTTCACGTGTATGTGCTTCATATAATGCAATCATGTCATAGGCAACTTCATCTACTACATGAATGGAGCCCGAACAAATATCCAATACGATATGATAACCGCCAAGTTTATATTGATGAATCATAATCTTTGTTAATCCTCTCTTATCTGTCAAAAACTCTGTCAAAAACGTACTTATGCATACGCATAATGATAACGGGGCTGTCACGCTGTCAGCATGACACCCCCGCTCTCATGTTTTCCATATTAATCTTCTTTTTTATTTTCGCACTGCTGATTAGCAATTCCACAGCTTGTCTTACATGCTGACTGGCAAGATGTCTGGCATTCGCCACATCCACCGTTCTTTTCACTCTCGCATAAGTTGCGTGTTTCAAGTGTTTTGATTCTCTCCATTATGGTCTCCTCCTAATCAGAATTTCTTCATTTAGTGTACATGAATCCGACGCAGAAATCAATAGGTAAATCGGTAAGACCGCTATAATCCTGCTAAACTCCTGATCACAATGTTTTCAATATCTAGAGATAGATATTCGAGCAAAGGCATATAATCCATTGCCTGTTCTCTCATCTGCTTATCCAATATATTTCTCAGGCAGCTTTGCAGCAGTTCTTTCCTCTCCTCCATTGACTGCGGTGCTCTATCTTTGATCAATTGAGAAAATAGGTGGGATAGAATAAGGTCAGCTCATGAAGATCCTTAAGGATTGGATAATCCAAAGTCAATATGGTTTCCTGTGGCTTATTTTTTGCATCATAGTGAAGCAGAAAAGCCGGAATCCCCTTATAAAACGTATCGCGCAGGCAAACGATCCCATAATCGTCCAAACAATCTCCTCCTTTTACGCACATCAGCTTCTCATCACTCCGCGAAATCCCCCCTCATCTCTCTATCAAAACAAATCCTCTAACGCCTGCAAAAACAAATCCCTATCCCATCGTTTGACCAAATCAACCTTTTGGAATTCTCCATGTCCGCCAGTCACCTGGTAATCATGATAGCCTGCGCGGATGGCCTGCAGTCGTGACAGCATTTCCACATACTGATCTTGCATAATATATTGTGAATCGCAAAAAGTATAGCTGATCTTTGGAATAATTGTTTCTCCAAATTCGACTCTCTTCTCTGCCTTGAGCGTTCGATTCTTTTCAGCTATGATCAGTTCTGCATCCTCTTTGGTCAGACTTAACCCAAACTTTTCACTGTATTGATTAGCATCCTGTACCACACGCAGCTGTGCTTCCTTATTTACCAGTTCCATCCAGTTGATCTGTTCTTGATTCTTCTCATTTTTCATAGAAACATCTCCTCCCGATAAGCTATGAACATGTAAGGACTTGATTATAGTGCGATTCAGATTGCTTTACCAGTCTTGATTTTTGCCCTGTTTTGTGGTAATATAAGACCATAAAGAAATACATTTTTAAGGCATTCTCGATTGAGAATGCCTTTTTGACTACCTGTTTTCTGATTTCATCTATCCCGATTCAGCTTCCTGTACCTTCGTATGTTCTTGCCCCCTTCACCCAGACCGCGTAGCTTAACAAGAAGAAGAGGATTCCTAATACCGGTGATAAATATGTTAGTACCGGGATATTATCCGGTCTTAAGAAAACCAAACTCGGATAATATGCAACAAAAGCAATCGGTATTATAAATGTAAAAATGAAGTGGAATACACTGCTGTAAATACTCGCCGGGTATTTTGCATAATCTGTAAACTTAAACATAGTGACCATAACATATCCCGAATTCATGATCCAAAAGCAGGTAGCTGCTGCCAGATTCATAATTGCAATCATAAACAGTGAAGCTGCAAACAGTGCAACCATCAAAATTATAATAGTAGAAAAACTAACCGGTATCTGCAGTTTTCTCCATGAATATACAAGCGTAAAAATACCGATTGCAAACTGACCAAGTCCTTTGATGTCAAACACTTCTGACATATAGTAAAAGAACATATTAATCGGTCGGAAACAGTATTTGATAAAATCTCCATCCATTAGATGGAATCGAAGATTCCAGTTATTATCGAACAAACACTGCATCGGTGTTAATGAAATCATTGAAAATCCGTACAAAAACAGCATTTCATAATAAGTCCATCCATTAATCTCACTAAAATTCTGAAACATAATATAAAAAGTCGCAAATCCAGCCAGATTTGATATGATCATTCCCAGCATGGAAATAATAAAATCTGCACGATAACTCATTTTTCCTTTAATATTCTGAACCGCAATCTTTCCATATATTTTAAAATAGAACAATAATCCTCTTTTCATCATTCTCAACCTCCGTTTACCGTAATACGTCTAATCGAAAAGTGCAGGAAAAATTTACTCATAAGAATCAGTACGATTACCCACACAAACTGTACAGACAGCATTTCAATTCTGGCCTGTGTCGACAAGCTCTGATCGATCAGTAACGTTAACGGGGTATTATAAATTGCCTGGAATGGCAGATGATATACAATCTGTCGCAATCCTTCCGGGAAAAAAGCCAATGGAATGCTTGCTCCTGAGAGCAGCATAACAACAACCTCTTTCATAATGTTGACACCCCATATGGATTCTGTAAAAAAGCAGATATTTCCCACCATAAAATTGATATAGTAATTGATGATCGTTCCAAACAGAATCGCAATTGAAAAATACAATAAATTCCATGACAATGCAAATCCACCCTTTGTTACAACATATACGATTACCATTGTCGGTATTAAAATCAGGATGACTGATACCAGTGTATTTCCGGTATTTCTCCAAAATGTATAGGAATCATATCTGATTGGTTTCAGGATATCTAATACGATATTCCCATTTTGTACACTTCGACCGACCATCCAGGTCACATACATTTCCATCGATGAATACAATGCTGCTGCCAGCACCAGATAAATCATCGTACTTGAAAATGTCATGCCATTTACGACATCGCTCGGACTGGAGTCAAATATTGCTTTCCATAGAAAATAAACAATAATGAGATAGATCAGATTTCCCAGCACCCTCACGAAAATGCCCATTCTAAACTGTAGTTCTTCTACAATTCCTGCCCTTGTCAGAGCAAGATATTTCATGATTTTCTTTTTCATAGTCTTTCCCTCTTATAATGTTTCTCTATTTCATCTTGCCCTCATATATTTTTTTGATAACGCTTTCCGTAGAAATCTCCTGAAGCTTGACATCATAAATCCGTCTGCTTTCCTGAATGTGATTCATGACTTTCATTAACGGAATCTCATCTTCATTTAGCAGTACATCGATCCAGTCCTCCTCTACACTAACCTGCAAAGAATCCACCTGCGGATATTTTTGTGATAAATCCTGCGTCAATTCTGCTGCCAATTGATTTAATTTTTCTTCGGTAAGCTCGTTGCCATCCTTAGCAAAACGTAGCTTCATGGTACGATAAGCGCCAAAGAAGCTGCGCAGATTATCAATGCTGTTATCATAGAGCATCGTTCCCTTATCAATGATGACGATCCGGCGGCAAAGTGCGTCTACATCACCCATATCATGGGTTGTCAGGATAACTGTCGTATTCTTTTCCTGATTCAGTGCCTTGATCAGATCACGAATCTTGCTCTTCATCGAAACATCAAGTCCGATCGTAGGTTCATCCAGAAATACGACTCCCGGATTATGCAAAAATGCGGCGAGAATATCGCTCAGTGTCCTCTGACCAAGTGACATCTGGCGCACCGGCTTACTATATAATTTTTTGATATCAACCAGCTCTTCATATAATGCAATCATATCTTGATATTGCTTTTCATCAATCTGATAAATATCTTTTAGAAGCTTAAAGGACTCTATCAGTGGCAAATCCCACCACAGCTGCGAACGCTGTCCGAATACAACGCCTATATTTTCTGCATTCTGTGTACGGTTCTTGTATGGGATTGCGCCCTGTACAATGATATGACCTGCTGATGGTTCAAGTACGCCTGTCATCATTTTGATCGTTGTGCTCTTTCCTGCACCGTTTGGTCCTAAATAGCCGACTATTTCCCCTGGATAAACCTCCATGGAAATATCATTAACAGCTTTTACGATCCTGTAATCTCTTGAAAACAGATCCTTAATGCTGCCCTTGAGTCCTGTACTTCTATTCAGGACTTTAAACTCCTTTGAAACATGTTCCAATGTAATAATTGGTTCCATTTCTCCATTCCTCCTCATTGTGTCTTTGATGTGTGTCGTTCATTGGTGTCTCTGATGTGCGTCTTTCATTGGTGTAGTTTTGTGTGTTTTGCAAATATTAAGAAAAAATATAACAAAAAAGCACCAGACAATTCTATGCCTGATGCCAATGTATCATAAGTAATCTAATCCCAACTTATCAAACAAAACGTGCACAGACATAAAACCTAACGGCTTATAACTGTGCTTTTTCTCACAGCTATAAGAAATTACGTTTATGAGTTAGTCTAGTTGTTGATAAAGTTAAGATCATCATTATTTTTGTACTCCTTTTCTTAATGTAGAAAATAATAGCACTGAATAAAAATATTGTCAATTATTTTCTATATTTTTGACGGTTTTTCTTTCAATTCACTTTTTATTTAGTGTAAAGATGCATTGCTTAATCTACAGTATAGGTAAGGATCATCTTTCTCCTTATATGTCTCAAAAACTCCTGTCACTGTAATTTCTTCCGAAATTTCCGGATATTCATCTGGGTAATTATGACTGCCGTCCTCCCATATAAACTCCAAACCCTGCATACAGCACGCAGTGGCATCCTCAATGATGCAGTAATGATAATATTTTTGAGTTGGTTCATAATAACTCACATTATAGCTTCCCTTACAGAAAGGGCGCGCCGAAATGCTCCAGTACGAAGCCGAAACAAGGTTGCTCACATTCACCGCCCCGCCGCACTTCAAACCATCGTTGCAGCCGCCGCCGACGATCGCATGATCAACCTGTCCTGCATTGTACCACCCGCCACAACAATAGTATGTGTCTGATGATCCGCTTAGTGCCGTCGGGAATTCGCCGTCGTCTGTCATGGTGCTTGCTGAAATGTAATTTCCAGACGTTCCCGACATTGACAAGCCCGTATTCACGTAGCCGTCGCCCGTTTCGTTGTATTCGCCGTAACTCTTTACGCGATACGTGCCGCTTACATACAGAAGCCCGTTGATCCTTTCCCATGCGCCCATTTGCTGTTCTGTGTGCATGAATTTTCTTGCTTTGTTCACACTTGATCCGTAGCCAATAAAGCGACCGCCCGTCAGTTGTGTTCCTGTCTTTAGCAGACTGGCTGCTGCCGTGCCGCCCGTGTAATTGCCATAGCCGCACGCGTCCTGCTTGTTGGTGGATCTGGTCAGCAGTGTTTCAAGTTCCCAGCGCAGATATATAATTGACCAGTAGCCCGTGTTCCATAGTGTTCCGTTTGCCTTCGCTGCTGCGATTTCTGCTGTTCCAGTCTGTGTGTTACACTGTGTCTGGTTTGCGATTGATCGCAATTTGCTTGAAATGAGACTGCCGCCAAACATTGGATACCATGTATAAGGTTCGATTGATCCGTCATTTCTTGTGTGTGCATATGCTGTGAAGCCTTCCGTTAATTGGATATTGCAGAACAGATGATACTTTCTGTTGTTCTGTGTGTATCTTCTTACCCAGATTAGCGGGAAACTTGCCATTGCGTTGCCTGCATAACTTGTGTTTGACGCGTCGGAAACCGTCGTGCCGTCCTTTTTTTTGCTGTAGTCGCTGCCGTATAGTTCATAGTCGATTGTGCCGTCGTACTTGACCATGTACGGCTTGTTGTACTGTATAAACCAGCAGTTTTCTTCTGTCCAGTCGCCTTCTGTCCACCCACCTGTTGCCACCATTCTTGCTGGCGTGAAATTCTCGTTCGCTTCTATGTAGTGGATCTTTGTTTCTGGGTTCTGGTCTGTCAGATCATCGTAGTAACCGAACAATATGTACGCCTGCGGCACGAATGACGTTACATTTGCAATATTTCTATTGAAAATGAAGTAATCTGAATATGGGAAGGCTGCAACATAGTATGTCGCGCCGTTTTCCAGCCCGTCGATTTCAAGTGCTGTGCTTACGTACTTGTCTAATTGTGTAACATCTTCAATAACTGTGCCGTCGTTCTCGTTTTCTGGTGCTGTGGTTTCTTTTAGTACAATTCTGTAACCTTTGACCGAACAGATCATTTTTCCGTCGATCGTGGTGTCTTCTGGTGTCTGTACGCGTATTTTTACACCGCCGTCAGTCGCTGCGGCTGTAATTTGCGTAACTGTCGGTATAATGCCTTTCGGCATATTGTCCATTGTATATTTTGCTGCTACAAAATCACTCATTTTCAATGATCCTTTCTGTTATTGATCCGTCTGGGTTGAATGTCGTTGTTTTCGTGTATCTGCTGCCAGATACAAGTTGGTATTCTTCCGTAATGACCGATTGTGATACAAATGTTGTTGTTTTGATGTTTCCTGCCGCGTCTTCTTCCGTGATTGTTCCGTCTTGGTTGAAAGTCGTATCTTTTGCCGTGAAGCCTGCAAGTGCCATGTTAAGCCCGTCTTCAATTACCAGCGATAGTTTGCCGCCGACTGTTGCAACGGTCACTTTTTGCATTTTCTGTTCAATTAGCAACAAAAGATTTCCTGCCACATTTCCGTCCAGAATGTCTTTTATTGTTTCCACCCATGCTTCGAAGTCTTCCTTCTGCTGATCCTCGTATGCTTCGAATTCGTCTGACATGTCGTCAAATGCTGTTTGTGCTAATGTTTCCAGCGATCCGACTGACCGCAAGTATTCTGCATATCGTGTTTGAATGTTTGCTTCGTACAGTGCGAAAAATGTGTTGAATTGTGCTGTGATCTGCGAAAAATCAATCTGTTCGACCGATCCTGTCACCCACCCGCATTTTTCCGCGTCCATTCTGGTGTC
>JAAYYM010000523.1 GCA_012515365.1 Clostridia bacterium | reverse complement strand
ATTGGAGTAAACAGATCAGAACTGATCAAGAAGCTAAAAGAGTATGAGGCCTTTCCAATGGAGGCAGACTTGGAATTAGGCTTTGAACGTATTCAGTTGATTTCATTTTCAGAAGAGAAAATCATTGTCAGGAAATCCTTTCGACCTGTAGAGATTCCTGATTCATTTTATCTGATGGTGGAAAATCATTATATTTCTGTGTATCATAGTGATAAGAAGAGTGTTTATATGTATACAGGGATTCCGCTGAAAAGACTTCCGGTGGAATTACAAAAAGAAATCATAGATATGAAATACATTGATTCGCTGGAGTCTTTATATCAGTTTTTAGAGGCATATTCCAGTTGAGTGACGATGTGTATGGAGGACATTATGGAGGTTGGAATCATCGGTGGCGGTGCATCCGGAATTATGACAGCAATTATTGCAGCCAGAAACGGTCATCACGTTACGATCTTAGAGCATAATAACCGCATTGGGAAAAAGATACTGGCAACTGGAAATGGAAGATGTAATTTTACCAATATGGATATGAATACATCTTTTTATCATGGAGAAGATGTAACATTTGCAGGAAAAATACTGAATCAGTATAATCATCTTGATACCATACGGTTCTTTACGGAGCTTGGTTTATATTCAAAAAATAAGAACGGTGGCTTATATCCTTATTGTGAGCAGGCGTCTGCGGTATTGGATGTTCTCAGAATGGAGGCAGCACGTCTTCATATTCATTTGATTGTAGAAGTGCATGTAACAGACATCAAAAAAGAGGACAGATTTTGTGTAAGCTGTCAGGATGCAAAACATAATATGAAAAAACTGTTTTTTGATAAAGTGGTAATTGCCGCCGGCTCTCAGGCTTCCAATGTACAAGGCTCAGACGGAAGTGGATATGAACTGCTTAAGAAATTAGGTTTGACAGTCAGAAAGCCTCTTCCTGCACTGGTACAGCTTCAATCTGATGAAACTTATTTTAAGTCAGTCAGTGGAATCAGATGCGATGCAAGACTTAAGCTTTTGGTTGATCAACAAGTCATACATAATGAACGCGGAGAGCTTCAGCTGACCGCATATGGCATTTCCGGAATTCCTGTTTTTCAGTTAAGCAGTGAAGCAGCACGTGCATTGGATGAAAAAAAAGAGGTCAGAGTAGTGATTGATTTTATGCCAGATCTTGAGTCTGTTGATGACATGAAGCTGTTTCTGGAAAATCGGATCAGGCAAAACCCTGAAAAGATATGTGAGGAATTATTCCTTGGTCTGTTTCATAAAAATATCGGACAATTATTGCTAAAACTATGTGGGATTAGAGGCAATGTAAAGTCAATTTCTCTGACTCCAGAGCAATGTACAGATCTTTCAAAGAGAATCAAACAGTTTGACGTGCCGATCAGTGCGACTAATCCATTTGATCAGGCACAGACCTGCTCGGGTGGGCTCAAAACAAGCGAACTTAGTGAAACATTAGAAGTAAAAAAAATAAAAGGACTCTATGTAACAGGAGAATTAATTGATATTGATGGTGCCTGCGGAGGTTATAATCTACAATGGGCATGGTCAAGCGGAATGGTAGCAGGAAATCAAATATGATAAAAATAAATCAGATCAAATTACCGGTTGGACATACGGAACAAGAACTAAATAAGAAAATCTCAAATATTCTGCATCTGGATCAAAAGTATTTTGCTTATCAGATTGTAAAGCAATCTTTAGATGCCAGAAAGAAACCTAATTTATTTTACATATATACAGTACATGTTACGGTAAAAGATCAGAAGGAAGCACAAATCGTCAAATCGTGTAAAAGTAAAGATGTTACTATGATCACGGTCACACCATATGCACTGCCAGTGTGTCCTCTCAAACCAGCAAAACCACCGATTGTTGTCGGCAGTGGTCCGGCAGGTCTTTTTGGTGCTTATATTCTTGCAATGGCCGGGATTCCTTGTGTCATTTTAGAAAGAGGAGAAGCTGTTGAACAGAGAAAACTGACCATTGAAGCATTTTGGAACACAGGCGCTTTAAATGAGCATTCGAATGTTCAGTTCGGTGAGGGTGGAGCAGGAACCTTTTCTGATGGAAAGCTGAATACGCTGGTCAAGGACCCAACTGGGAAAAACCAATTTGTGCTTGCAACCTTTGTTAACTATGGTGCAAATCCTCAAATACAATATCAAAACAAACCACATCTTGGAACGGATGAATTGATTCGGATTGTCCGAAATATGAGAAACGATCTGCTTCAAATGGGTTGTCAGATTTATTATCAAAGTCAGATGACAGACATTTTGATAGAAAATGATCACGTTCGGGCTGTGGAAATCAATCATGAAACATGGATGGAAACGGATCAACTGATTTTGGCGACAGGTCACAGTGCAAGAGATACCTTTGAGTTGCTTCAACAGAAAAAGATACCTATGGAGAAAAAAGCATTTGCAGTCGGGTTAAGGATTGAACATCCCCAGAAGCAGATAGACGAGTGTCAATATGGGAAACAGGAGCACCTCAAATTGCCGGCTGCAGACTATAAGCTGACAAATCAGGCAGGTAACGGCAGGAATGTTTATTCATTTTGTATGTGTCCCGGAGGATATGTTGTCAATGCCTCTTCTGAAAAAGGAATGTTAGCTGTGAATGGGATGAGTTATAGTGGTCGCAGCGGACCAAATGCAAACAGTGCAATTATTGTCAATGTGTCTCCAAAGGATTTTATCAAAGAAGATGTACTGGCAGGCATTCATTTTCAACGGACACTAGAGAAAAAAGCATATGATCTGGCATTAGGAAAAGTACCTGTCCAACTGCTTGGTGATTTTATCAGAAATCAATGCAGCAAACAGTTTGAAGAAGTAATTCCATGTATAAAGGGGATGCATGCATTTGCAAACTTACGAGAATTGTTTTCAGGTGAAATAAATGAAGCACTTATTGAATCTATTCAAAAATTCGGGTATACTATGAAAGGCTTCGATCGAGAAGATGCAATCCTTTCAGGAGTAGAAAGCAGAACCTCATCACCGGTCAGAATATTAAGAGATGAATCCGGACAGTCAAAGATGAAGGGACTATATCCGTGCGGCGAAGGAGCCGGATATGCAGGAGGCATTACCTCAGCGGCAATGGATGGCATCAGAGTCGCAGAGTATGTAATCAGACAGATGAAAAAATAACATAAACAGGTGGAAATCAAATGAGTGAAAATCAAAAAGATTATTTGAGAAAATTACTGAAAAATAAAAAAAGAATTGTTGTAAAGATAGGTTCTTCCTCTCTGCATCATATGAAAACAGGAGAATTGAATCTGACAAAAATGGAACGTCTGGTACGTGAGTTGTGTGAGCTTAAAAATCAAGGAAAAGACGTCATCTTGGTTTCATCAGGTGCAATCGCTGTTGGAAAAAAATCAATGAATATCGATCCTGATAAAAAGGACATTCCTACCAAGCAGGCTTGTGCCGCTATCGGACAGGCACGTCTGATGATGATTTATCAAAAACTCTTTGCAGAGTATAATCATGTTACAGCACAGATTTTGATGACTAAAAATACAATCGTTGATGATGTTAACAGAAGAAATGCACATAATACATTTACCGCACTACTTGAGATGGGAGTTATTCCGGTCGTTAATGAGAATGATACGGTTGCAATTCATGAAGTAGAGGATACTATTGGTGATAATGACTTTTTATCTGCTGTTGTATCGGTTCTTGTAGATGCAGATCTTCTGATTCTATTGTCTGATATTGACGGTTTGTATACAGATGATCCACGTGAAAATAAGGAAGCAAAATTCATTGATATTGTAGAGCAGCTCAATGATCAGCTTTTAGATATGGGAAAGGAAACAACAGGAAGCAAAATTGGTACCGGTGGAATGAGCGCAAAACTTCATGCAGCTGTAGTAGCAACAAGTGCAGGTGCAGATATGGTGATCGCAAATGGAGCGGATGTACGAGTGATACATAAAATTATAGAAGGAAAGAATTATGGAACGTTGTTTAAAGCAAATAAGGATCATAATTTTGATATAGCAGATTATATTTCGAAAAACTAAGGAGATGCTAAATGGGGCTGGATGAAAAAATTAAACGAATCAATGAATTGTATCATAAATCTAAGGCACAGGGTTTGAGCGAGGAAGAAGCGAAAGAGCAGAAGCAGCTTCGAGCAGAATATATTGCCTCGGTAAAGGCAAACTTGAGAGGTCAGCTTAACAATGTAAATATACAGGAAACGGATGGTTCGATTACGAATCTTGGAAAGAAATATGGAGAACAGAACAGAAAACATGAATCAGGCACAAAAGATCAGGCATGAGGCAATTGCATTCAGAAACAGACTGAGTCAAGAACAGCATCAGCATTATGATCAAATGATTTGTGAGAGAATTTTAACCTCACAGGAATATAGGAAGGCAGATCTCATCTTTATGTATATGGCATATCGAAATGAGGTTGATCTTGCAATTGTTATGGATCATGCATTTAATCATCAAAAGAAAATCGCAGTGCCAAGAGTGGTTTCTGATGATCTTGTTTTTCATACAATTAGATCTGTTGATGAGCTGATAACAGGTTATCATTCTATAAAAGAACCTACCGAGATAATGCCTGTGATCCATGAAACTCCGGATTTAATCTTAGTTCCGGGAGTTGCTTTTGATCGCACAGGAAACCGTATGGGCTATGGAAAAGGCTTTTATGACCGTTTTCTTTCTAAGCATTCGGGATGCTACAAAATGGCAGTTGCCTATGAAGGACAATTTACGGCTTCTATTGAAGCAAAGGAATATGATGTGAAAATGGACAGCATCATAACAGAACACGAACGAATATATTGTAGTGAAGGGAAATAAATGATGGATGGTTATAAAAGTACAACTGTAGCGGAACATGAGTTTGCTTCGCAACTCGAATATATTGAAAAAGCGAAAGCATATTTAAGAGAACAAGAGGATCTGCTTCATAGAAAACTGACAGCTAATGTAGTCACATTTGGATGTCAGATGAATTCCAGAGATTCAGAAAAACTGGTCGGAATCCTTAAACGTATAGGATATCAGATTTCAGATGATGAGGAATCATCTGATTTTGTTATTTATAATACATGTACGGTCAGAGATAATGCAAATCAAAGGGTTTATGGAAGATTAGGACAGCTCAAACACATAAAAGAAAAAAATCCTCATAAAATGATAGCGTTATGTGGCTGTATGATGCAAGAAGCTTCTGTTATTGAAAAGATAAAAAAAAGTTATCGTTTTGTAGATATTATATTTGGGACACATAATATCTTTAAGCTTGCGCAGCTAATCTGCCTTCGATTTGAAAGCAAAGGAATGATAGTTGATATATGGAAGGATACAGATCAGATCGTGGAAAATCTGCCTAGTGAGCGAAAGTATTCTTTCAAATCAGGAGTCAATATCATGTTTGGCTGTAATAATTTTTGCAGCTACTGTATTGTTCCGTATGTACGAGGGCGGGAGAGAAGCAGAGAACCACAGGATATCATTGATGAAATCAAAGCACTTGTAAAAGATGGTGTTGTTGAAATTATGCTGCTTGGACAGAATGTCAATTCCTATGGGAAAAATCTGCAAGACAAACCTACTTTCGCTGAATTATTAAAACAGATTGAACAGATTGACGGTCTAGAACGGATTCGTTTTATGACCTCTCATCCAAAGGACTTATCAGATGAACTGATCAATGTGATGAAAGAGTCAAAGAAAATATGCCGTCACCTGCATCTTCCACTGCAGTCTGGAAGTACAAGAATTTTGGATAAAATGAATCGCAGATATACGAAGGAGCAGTTTATTCAGCTTGCAGAAAAGATCAGAAGAGAAATTCCTGATATTGCAATCACAACAGATATTATAGTCGGATTTCCAGGAGAAACAAAGGAAGATATACAAGATACGTTAGATGTGATCCAAACAGTTCGCTTTGATGGTGCATTTACATTCATTTATTCAAAACGAACAGGAACACCTGCCGCTTCAATGGAAAACCAAGTTCCGCCTGAAGAGGTAAAAGAAAATTTTGATCAGGTACTAAAACTTGTACAATCTGTATCAGCACAAATGGCTATGCAGTATGAAGGCAGGGAAGAGATGGTTTTGGTAGAGGACGTTAATGAACATGATCCTGCATATATGACAGGACGTTTAAGCAATAATCTTTTGGTTCATTTTATAGGAACACCCGATCTAAAGGGAACGTTTGTTAAAGTGAAGCTGAAGGAATGCAAAGGATTTTATTATATTGGTGAGAGAATCATCTGATAAAATAAATAAATTAATTTATGAGGAGACTTATGAGAGAAAATGGAAAAGTTAAAACCAAAGTTGTTTTCAGTTATGAAAACATACACAAAAGAACAGTTTATTAAAGATGTAGTAGCAGGTATTATTGTAGCAATCATTGCGTTGCCATTATCTATTGCGCTGGCACTTGCATCAGGAGTGACACCTGAAAAGGGACTCTATACAGCAATTGTAGCTGGATTCGTCATTTCATTTTTAGGTGGAAGCCGTGTACAGATTTCAGGACCGACCGCAGCCTTTGCAACTATCGTAGCAGGAATCGTTGCAAGTCAGGGATTTGACGGACTTGTGATCGCCACGATCTTGGCAGGAATCATTTTGATTATTATGGGATTGTGCAAAATGGGAAATCTGATTAAATTCATTCCTTACACAATTACCACTGGATTTACTTCAGGAATTGCTGTTACAATAGTGATTGGACAAGTCAAAGATTTCTTTGGACTTACCTTTTCGCATTCACCAATTGAAACCACAGAAAAAATCAAAGAAATTATTTCATGTATTACAACAATTAATCTACAGGCACTTGCAATTGGAGCTATATCACTGGCTATTCTCATCATTTGGCCCAAAATCAGTAAAAAGATACCAGGCTCACTGATTGCAGTTATTGTAGCTTCTTTATTAGTGAAGCTTATGGCGCTTGATGTCAACACCATCGGAAGTCTGTATGAAATATCTAATAAACTGCCTTCCTTCAGTATGCCTGCATTTTCGATAGGACGGATCAGGACCTTGCTTCCAGATGCATTTACCATTGCAGTTTTAGCAGCCATAGAATCTTTATTATCGTGTGTTGTTGCAGATGGTATGATTAACTCCAAACACCGCTCTAATATGGAATTGATAGCTCAGGGTGCAGGAAATATTGCTTCAGGTCTGTTTGGCGGAATACCGGCTACCGGAGCAATTGCAAGAACAGCGGCAAATATTAAAAATGGCGGAAGAACGCCTATCGCCGGGATGGTTCATTCTATTACACTTGTACTGATTCTTGTGGTTTTAATGCCTTATGCTTCATTGATCCCGATGCCGACCATTGCAGCAATCCTGTTTATGGTTGCATATAATATGAGTGAATGGAGAGAATTTGTAGATCTTGTTAAAACATCACCAAAGAGTGATATTATTGTATTGATTGCAACCTTTTCCTTGACAATCATCTTTGATCTTGTAGTGGCAATTGAGATCGGTATGATCATGACTGCATTTTTATTTATTAAGAGAATGAGTGATGTTTCTAATGTAAATGGGTGGGTTTATCCACAGGATGATGACGATGATCCTGATAGTATTAATTTAAGAAAAGTACCTAAGAATACATACGTATATGAAATTAGCGGACCTATGTTTTTTGGTGTAGCAGAAAAGCTGCTGACGATTACGACGGATAAGAGTATCAACTGCATCATCCTTCGTATGAGAAGTGTTCCTTCTTTGGATGCAACAGCCATACATAGTCTGAAGAAATTCGTTACAATGTGCCAGAAAAATAAGATTACACTGGTTATGTCACATGTAAATGAACAGCCTATGGCTACTTTACAAAAATCAGGTCTTTATAATGAAATCGGCGAAGAAAATTTCTGTGTACATATTGATGACGCAATTATACGTGCGGGCAACCTGTTATAAAACATATTACAATCAGACCGGAAAAGAGGGAGTACGTTGGCAGAATTAACACCAATGATGCAAAAGTATCTGGAGACAAAAGAGGAATATAAAGACTGCATTTTATTTTATCGTTTAGGAGATTTCTATGAAATGTTCTTTGACGATGCACTTGTTGCATCAAAAGAACTTGAAATTACGCTGACCGGTAAAAGCTGTGGTCTTGAAGAACGCGCTCCTATGTGTGGAATTCCGTATCATGCTGTGGATGGATATTTAAATAAGCTTGTCAGCAAAGGCTATAAAGTAGCAATCTGTGAACAGGTAGAAGACCCCAAACTTGCGAAAGGGCTTGTAAAGCGTGAAGTAACACGTATTGTCACTCCAGGTACGAATATCAATATGCAGGCGCTTGAGGAAAGCAAGAATAATTACATCATGTGTATCGTATACATAGCAGATCAGTTTGGAATCGCGCTGGCAGACATTTCGACAGGCGATTATCTGACGACACAGGTGGAAACACAACGTGGGCTGCTAGATGAGATTTATAAATTCGCACCCACAGAGATTATCTGCAATGAAGCTTTTTTGGTGAGCGGCATTGACCTAGAGGAGCTTAAATATAAAATCGGTGCAGCTATTTATGCGCTGGAGCCATGGTATTTTGATGATGATGGATGTAAAAAATGTATCATGGAGCATTTTAAAGTGACAGCACTTGAGGGACTTGGGCTGACAGAATATGATATTGCTACGATTGCATCTGGCGCCTTACTGCAGTATCTGTATGAAACGCAAAAAACAATGCTTGAGCATATGACACATATTACGCCATATTCAGTCTCTATGTATATGTTGATTGATAATGCAACCAGACGAAATCTGGAGCTGACAGAAACCTTGCGAGATAAACAAAAAAGGGGCTCACTTTTATGGGTTTTAGATAAAACAAAAACAGCAATGGGCGGCAGAATGCTGCGTAATTACATAGAACAGCCTTTGATTGATAAACAGCTGATAGAAAAGCGACTGGATGCAATTGAAGAGTTAAATGCAAATGCAATATCCAGGGAGGAACTAAGAGAGTACTTAAATCCAATTTATGATCTAGAACGTTTGTTAAGTAAGATCACATATAAATCAGCTAATCCAAGGGACTTGATCGCATTTCGGAACTCTCTTGAGATGATTCCTTACATGAAACAGATCTTAAAGGAGTTTCATTCGGAATTACTGACAGATATAGAGGAGTCTCTAGATGATCTGGGTGATATTTTCAAGATGATCGAGAATGCGATCGCAGATGAGCCACCAATCAATATCCATGAAGGTGGTATCATCAGATCTGGCTACAATGAGCAGATCGACAGCTTAAGAAGTGCCAAGACACAAGGAAAGAACTGGCTTGCCGAGCTTGAGAATGAAGACAGGGAACGAACAGGAATTAAAAACCTTAAAATTAAATAT
>JAAYYM010000778.1 GCA_012515365.1 Clostridia bacterium | reverse complement strand
CCGGGCAGTCAACGGAATGGCCAGGCGCTCGACCTCACGGTACATCCGCCGCAAGGGACCGGGAACCTGCATCGCGAAGGCGAAGCCGTGCGGCGTGTAGCAAACCGGAATGCCGCTGCGCCGCGCCGCCAGCCGGGCGATCAGCCCCGCCTTGGTGCTGTGGGCATGAATCACGTCGGGGCGGCACGCACGGATCACGGCACCCAGTCGGCGCACGGCCGCGAGGTCGCCCCAGGGCGCGGGGCGCCGCACCATCGGCACGTCGTAGACATTCAGTCCACGCGCACGGAACCCGTCAACATCATGCGCAAATCCGGGATCGCGGCGCCGGGCACAGGCCACACTCACCTGCCAGCCGGCGTCCGCGAGTCCCAGCGACAGGTCGCGAAGGTGGCGGCGCACGCCGCCGATCGTCGCTTCGGCCACTTGGAGCACATGCGGCATGACCGTCTAGCCTGTGTGCCCGCCGCGCGAAGGTCGGCGCGTCCGCGCACGCAGGACCCGCTGCATCAGTTCGACCGGCTCGCGGACCCGCAGCAGCGCGCAGGCGGCGGCACCGGCCGCGAGCGCCGCGGCCCCGCCGGCCGCCAATTGCACCAGGTCGGACACCCGGTTGCCCGCCGTCGCGGCGAGCGCGGCGGCGCCATACCGCGCCGCCAGCCAGGCGGCACCTCCGGCAGCGACGGAAACCAGGACGATGCGGCAGAGGAAGAGCACCGTGGGCCTGAACGGAAAGACCGGCGCATGCCGCCCCAGCATCAGAACCAGGACCCAGCTCTTCAACGCCCGGGTCAATGCGACGCCCCCCGCGATCACCATGAGCACCAGCAGTTCCCGGCCGGCCCACAGGTGCAGGCCGAACCAACTGATGCCCATGCTCAGCGCGGAAAAACCAATACCCGCCACGGTCACCGCCACCATGCGCCGATTCGCGAAGAAGGCCTGCATGACCAGCGCTTCGATCGCTGCGGCCGGAAGCATGAACGTGTAGCACGCCATGGAGATCGCGGTCCGCCGCACGGCCAGCGCGTCGAAGCGCCCGCCCGCGAACACCAGGTCGGTCAGCGGGTGGGACAAGGCGGCGACGATGCAGGCGAAGGGGATGAAGACCGCGAGCAGATGGCGGCCCGAGCGGGTGATGAAGGCACCGAGTTGCGCGCGGTCGTCCCGGTCGACCAGCTCGCAGAAAAACGGGAAAACGGCGATCGAAATCGAATAGGGCACGAGGAAGTGGATGGCGCTTTGCAGCTTGCGCCCCATCGAATTGGCCTGCATGAGCCCGGCTGAATCGAGCGCGCTCAGGAGGTAGACGTTGTTGATGTTGTCGCGGATCTTCGCGAAGACAATGCCGATGAGGAGGGGCAAGGCCAACCACAGCATCCTTCTCAGCGCCGGATTGGCCAGATCGACGCCCGGCCGGATCCAGGCGCGCTTGTCGCGCAGGCCGACCGCATGGGTGGCCAGCTTCAGCACGCTGCCCGCGACGATCCCCCAGATCAAAACCTCGACGCCGAACCCCATCAGGCCCACCCCCGCAACCAGCGCGCCGG
>JAAYYM010000522.1 GCA_012515365.1 Clostridia bacterium | reverse complement strand
CCGGAATGATATATACCCAGAAGGTTCCTGTCAGATTCATTCCCTTATATAACAGGAAAATAGGAATCATACCACCATTTACATACATTGTGATTACCCAGAATAATGACAACTGAGATTTAAACAGGAATCTCTTTCTGCTTACGATAAATGCTAAAATAGCATTGGCGATCAAAGAAGAAAAAGTTCCAACAATCGTTCTAAATACGGTGATCAGTGCACCTGTCATAAGATTTTGCTTTTTCAGGACAGTCGCATAGTTTTCAAATGTAAATACTCTTGGGATCAGGTGAATACCACCTTTTACCGCATCAAGTCCCTTATTTAGGGATATAGCCAGTGTGTTTAAAACAGGATATAAGGTCACGACTACAAACAGGACCATAAATATCACATTACACACTGTAAATATTTTATTAGACAGTTTTGTATTTTTCATTTTATTCACCCCTCCTAGAATAACCGTTCTTCGCCGGCACGTTTTGCCATGGCATTTGCGATGACAATCAGAATAATACTAACCAGACTCTTGAAGATACCGGCTGCGGTACCAAGTGAATAATCGAATTGTCCGATACCCCATTTCAGAATGTAGATATCAATTGTCTCAGAAACACTCTTTACAAGACCATTTCCTAACAAATACTGGACTTCAAAGCCAACATTCAGGACATTACCAACATTGATCAACAGAAGAACCATAATTGTATTTCTGATTCCCGGAAGCGTGATGTGTTTGATTTTTGCCCATCTTCCTGCACCATCGATCGATGCTGCTTCATACAGACATGGATCGATTGCCGTAATCGCTGACAGATAAATAATTGCGTTCCAGCCTGTTTCTTTCCATAGATTTGCAAATGCTACGATAGGCCAGAACAACGCCGGATGTGCAAAATAATTAATTGGCTGCTGTATAATATTCATATTCATCAACAGTTCATTGATAATTCCTGTACTCGATAATGCATCATGCAAAATACCTGTAACAATGATCCATGATAAGAAGTGAGGAAGATAAGAAACTGTTTGAACGAATTTTTTTCCACCTTTTGATTTTACTTCATTGAGAAGAATGGCAAAAACAATTGCCATAACGAAGGATGTGACCAGATTCAGTACACCCATTGCCAAAGTATTTCTAACTACCTTAATAAATGTTGCATCTGTAAAAAGAAATTCAAATTTTGCTAAACCGATAAAATCGGAATGCAGCAAACCATTTTTGGGTTTATAGTTCTGGAATGCTGTAATCCATCCGCCAAGTGGCAGATAGTAAAAGATAAAACCATAAATAACAAATGCTGCTGCCCAGATCAAGAGAACCCTTTGTCTTTTTATCTCTTTCCATGAGACCTTGATTTTCTGAGGCTGTACTTTATTATTACGAGCCATAATCTTAACTCCTTCTTATAAAAGGAAGCAGCTATCTCTACACCAGGTGTCAATAGCTGCTTCCTAGTTATATTTCCATATTATTTTGCTGCAGATGCGATACGTTTATCTAATTCTTCCTGCATTTCTGCCAAGAAGTCTTCTGGCTTACAATCACTGTATGCCTTCATATAATCGCCCCATGTTGCATCAAAATCTTTCGCCATAACAACCTTAGGCAGCCACTCATGCTTTGTTTCGCCCATCTTTGTCCAAGCCACACCACCAGGAGTAGCAGTTGTCATTGCATTTGAGAAAGAGTACATTGGGTACCATGGTCCATAGTTGTCTGTTGATTTGATCATTCCAGGATATGTGGTAACACCATATGCTTCAAAACATTTCTGAACTGGTTCAGGTAAGCTTGCCATAAACAGTGAAGGCTGCTCTGTAGGCTGCATAGCGTTGATACCGTCTTCACTTGTTCCTAACCACTGTAAGAAGTAGCTGTAATCGCATAAATGTGATGCTTTGTAATCTGAGTTAGCGCAGTTTGCGATCATCTCATCGGTACGATAGTATAAACCATCTTCGTCAACTAAGTAGTCAACACCTTCAACACCCCAGAAACGAAGATCATGGATTTCCTGATCAAGAATGTCGTTGATGAATTTAAAAGCTGCATCTGGGTTCTCACAGTCAACAGTTACAGCGATTCCGCTTGAGTTGTTGATTGTGCCGCCACCTGTGTGCCACTGATTTTCCATACCATCTTCAATTGTGATACCAAGAGGAACATAGTTGTAACCATACTGCTCAAGATTCTGTGATTTATATACATCGTTTACTGTGTATGCAAAATCCCACCACTGATCGATCATACCAAGTACACGACCTGTTGAAAGCTTAGCGATGTACTCATCATATGTCTGTGTAAATGATTCAGGATCTACAGTACCTGCTTTGTATTCTTCATTCAGTTTTTTGAAATACTTAACAGCTGTTTCTGTTGTATTGTAATCTCCGACTTTCTTTGTATCCATATCTACGATAACAGATCCATCATTTGGATATCCGTCTAAGAACTGAGGTGCATTTTCAAGACAGAAATATCTCCAGTCTTCGCAGAGGATTGTGTAAGGAATGTTTGGTGTTCCGTCTGCTGTTGTAGGATTTGCTTCATTGTATGATTTAAGTAAATCGAAGTATTCATCCATTGTATTGATTTCCGGATAACCTGCCCACTCAAGAACACGTGCCTGTACCCAGAATGCTTCGTCATTATGTGTTGTACTGATATCTTTTCCATGAATATGTGTAAAGCAGTTTGCCCAATAGATATGTCCATCTTCCTGACGGAACTTTTCCCATTCAGCATCTGTAAAATAATTTTTAATGTTAGGATATTTCTCGATATATTCATCCCATGCAACGAGTGCTCCGGCATCATATAACTGTGCCATAGCCTCACCACCATTGATGAAGTCAGGATATTCACCACCTGCGATGATGGTACCGATTGCTTCTGCATCAGTCTGTCCTGTT
>JAAYYM010000521.1 GCA_012515365.1 Clostridia bacterium | reverse complement strand
TCATCTTGGGATTTGGATCAATCCGTC
The DNA here is from genome assembly GCA_012515365.1 of Clostridia bacterium. Next base: position 1,711 of record JAAYYM010000521.1, on the reverse strand, counting down.
TTGTTTCCCTCCGCCAACCGTTGTATTCTTTGGAATTCAACAGGTCAAACATCTCTTGCACAGTTTCACAGCGCTTGACTTCATCTTTCTTTTCAGGCTTAGCCTCTGCAAGCCGCTGCTCATAGTCGATGTCCAGCATGATGCTGTAATCTCCCTCAGGGATTTCAATTGTGGTGTAGTTCTTGTGACCGTTTTTGATGTTTTCTTCATACAGTACTTTAATTTTCATTTTGTACTCCTTTCCGTCCTGGCATTGACGGCGGAATACAAAAAGAGCCTGTGGAGAAGATGACCACAGACTCCGCCTGTCCTAAAAATGGGCACACGAAAGTACGGTGGGTGCATCTTCATTCCAAATACAGTCTTTATCACTGTATTCTGAACTCTTATGCATCCCGCCGTCCGTATGCGCACTAGGACATTGAGATTTTATTGAGATAGCATGATTGCTTATCTATTAAAAATGTAACATGAAATATTTTTTGAAAATGGACATGCCATGTCCTCAAAATCCATGCAAACAAAAAACGCCGGAGTCATCTATTTCCGCCTCTTATAGGCTTCATAGATAGCTCCGGCGTTTTGCTCCTCGATTGGTTACGGGGCAGTTTGCGGTAGTTTTGTTTTTTTGATATATAAAAACAGACCGTATTTTGCTACAGGTCTGCTTAGATTTCTTATAGACCGGACACACCATGTCCGATTTTTGGATAAAAAAATTTTAAATTTCTACACCGTAAGGCTCAAGATACTCTCGGACAGCCCATATTGGTTCTGGGTATTTCATGTACAATGCCTCATTTATCCATTGGTGATTTGGATATTTCATAGGATTCAGCTTGCAGCCTAATACCTCCATCAACTTCATACTAATAACTGGTGGTAGGTTTAGTCCAAAACATATTAGTGCTGCTGTCTCAACCTTTGGATTTGTTTCGCCTTTTACTGTTCTACTTATGGTTTTGGGATCTCTATCTATTTCAAGACCTAAATCAGTATAACTCATTTTTCGCCATTCAAGAAGAAGATCCATGCACTGTTCAGGATCATCTGTCATCTGTTTGCGAATCTCTAGTTCTTCAGCTTGAATTTTCTTTCGCATTTGAATTTGTCTTTCTTGAGGTGCATTTTCAAACCCATTGTGAAACTTAATACCAAATGTAATATCACTTGGTTCACGATTCAGGAAGCAAGTGGTATGATAAATATTGTCAACTTTGCTTGTGATGCTCATATCAAATACTAGACAACATTCATCCATATGAGAACGGGCATAACCTGTTAAATCTAGTCTTCCATTTTCATCACGCTCTACATAAAGTGGAGAATTGTACACAAAATGGTTGTCTATAAAAAGATAATCTCCACTATCAGTTAGAGCACGAAGTTCTGGATTGATAAAACGCTCTATAGCTGCATCCTGAGCACTTAAAGAAAATGTTTGATTTATTTTAATGGAACCTTTACTGAAACCATGCGGTTTTACATAATGGCCATCAAGATATGTGTATGTACCTATTGCTTCTTCAAATCCTAGTTCTACAAGACGGATCTTTGCTGCTTGCCTTGATACCCCAAAACTAACTTCTAATGCAGTAATGACCTTCTCCATCACATCAACCACGTGTCTAGCATTCGATTCCCGCATAAATTGAGCGATATACTGTTTTGCCTTAATTCTAAAAGGTTCTGCAGGCATTTGAATTCGAGG
>JAAYYM010000745.1 GCA_012515365.1 Clostridia bacterium | reverse complement strand
TCGCGGTAGACGGCGACATTGGCCCGCGCGGAGACGCCCATGAAGCTGTAGCGGCCCCACCGCTCGCCGCCCTCGGCGCTCTCGAGCAGGAAGACGTCGGGGTGGTCGTGCGCGAAGTGGGCCAGCACCGAGACGGGCGTCTCGGTGTCGGCCAGGATCGTGGCGCCGACAGGCACGACCGTGGCGGACGCCAGTTGATCGCGGAAGACGTCCCGCGTAGGAAATGTATCGAGCAGCATCATGTTCGCTCCTGGACAGGTGAGGTGTGAAAAAAAGAACCGGGGCTCGGATGAAGCCGCCGGTTCTCGTAATCCTGGTTCAGTTCGGGTACGCAAAACACGTCAACGGCTTCGTCGGCGACGAATCCGCCAGCGCCAATAACCGATGTTACCGTTGGTCAAAGCCATGTTCCTCGGTCCCGCCGCGACCTCCCGAAAAGACCGGGAGCGGGTCGCTGGTGTTTCTTTATACAGAAACATCGCGCGGGTGTCAAGCGCCATCACGCAATCGCGCGTAATCGGTTAGCGACAGGGGGGCGCGCGGAAGAGCGGTAGGTAAGCGAGGGAAAGCCGAAGGGGGTTCTTTTTCGATTCCGATGGACAAGTGGACGGGGCGACGCGTCGTAGCCGCGTCGGTACTGCCGCTGGCGGCGGGGTAGCAACCCGGCTACGACGGGTTTGCCAAGCCAATGGATCGCCAAAGCGAGGTTCAGGGCAGTTCCTGCCGCTCCTGGCGCTCCACCCCTGTCGCTAACCGATTACCAATCGCGCATCCTTCACTGCGTGGAGATGCTGACAATGTCGATGATTAGCCCGTACATGTGGAAACTGCAAAGATCCAATCGGAGGACCGCGGTAACGGACACGCGAAGACCGTCGACGGCGTACGCATCCGGGAGATGCATGGGGTCGTAGTGTGAACCGTCGTCGGCCTCGATGGCGAAGAAGCCGCCCTCAAAACTCTTGTACGACACAGTACCCGTGAAGCAGGTCTGAAACTCCGGCTCTCCCAAGCGGCTCCACTGTCCGCGTGTCAGATCGTAGCACCACTGGACATCCGCCTCGTTCAGGTAGAACCACGAACCGGATTGCCGGCAGAATGCATATGGCCACTGCCCGAAAGTCCATCCGGAAGCCAGGGGGGTGCTGGCAAATTGAGACCAGTTGCCTGTGCACATCTCACAGCTCCACTGTTTGTCGGCCTCGTTCAGGTAGTACCACGTCTGCGATGGCGCATCATACAGGTATGGCCACGCGACGTACGCCCAACCGGACGGCTGATACGCGCAGGCGTTGTCAATGCGCACCAGGGTGAAGCATAACGCGACGGCAACGACGAACTTCTTCATGTTGAACTCCTTTTCCGAATATCCCAAAATCTACATGCAACAGCGGCCTGACGTCAAGCACATTTCACACGTCAAGCACATCTCACAGCGCCATCACGGAAAATGGGTGTCCGGGGCCCGCGGCCCCGGAGGTCCCGCGCCACGGGGTATGTCATGTTGGGTGGGGCCGGATCTCCGAGACGGCCGACCCTGATCCGGGGCCCGCGGTCCCGGAGGTCCCGCGCCACGGGGTATGTCACGTTGGGTGGGGCCGGATCTCCGAGACGGCCGCCCCTGAGCCGGGGCCCGC
>JAAYYM010000520.1 GCA_012515365.1 Clostridia bacterium | reverse complement strand
TCCCGATTTTCCGCTTGCGGATTTTATCGCTGCACGAGGCTATGCGGCTTCTGAAGATTTTCAGGCTTACAACCCTGCATATCTGGAAAAACTGAATGAACTGTATACAGAAGAGAATCTGGAACATATGAAGAACTATATGACAGTAAAGGTTGCATTGAACTTTTTAGACAGTCTGGATCAGGAGGCATATGATATATACGTGCAGATGCGTACTGCAATTACGGGTGCCACAAGACAGGATGATGAAACGGCTGCTTATGAAGCAGTTAAAAGTCTTTTGTTAGAGCCTTTGGAGCAAGTGTATCTGGAAAAATATGGTTCAGAGAAAATGAAAAGTGATACTACAGAGTTATGTGAGAATGTAATTTCTTATTATCGTACAATGCTCGAAAAGGAAGACTGGCTGTCGGAAGAAACAAAGCAAATGGCAATTAAAAAGCTGGAAAACATATCTATTCATGCGGCTTATCCGGAAAAATGGTATGATTATTCCGGGCTTGATATTTCCGAGGATTCCTTTTATGAGGCAACGCTAAAAATAGCCCTTACAGAACTGGAAAGAGATATAAAGTATGTAAACCAAAAGGTAGACCCTGATGAATGGGGAGTTGATATTTTAGTATGTAATGCCTTTTATAATCCGATGAATAATTCCATTAATATTATGCTGGGAATTTTGGGTGGTGCTTTTTACGACGAGAATATGAGTGATGAAGAAATGTATGGAGCAATCGGTGTAGTTATCGGTCATGAGATTTCCCATGCCTTTGATACGACGGGTGCGCAGTTTGATGAAAAAGGAAATCTTGCCAACTGGTGGACTGAAGAGGATTTACAGATATTCCATGAAAGAGCAGGAAAACTGGCGGCATATTATGATCAAATAGTACCTTATACCGGTGAAACGGTGAAAGGTTCAAACATTCAGACAGAAGCGATTGCTGATATGGCAGGCGTAAAGGCGATGCTTTCTATTCTGTCAGAAAAAGAGGATGTAGATTATGATTTATTCTTCAGAACCTATGCGGGTATCTGGAGAATGAATAACGCTCCTGAAAGAGAAGAGACTAATCTAACGCAGGATTCTCATCCATTGGGTTATTTAAGAACGAATGTAACGGTACAGCAGTTTGATGAATTTATTGAGACCTATGATATCAAAGAGGGTGACAATATGTATTTGGCACCGGAAGATAGAATTCTAGTGTGGTAATAGAAACAGATTCATTTTGCAGGGCAGGTGGTCTTTGAGACTGCCTGCTCTGCTTTTTTAATAATTATGATGAAAGGAATCAGCCATGGATTGGATTACAGGTATTCAAAGAGCGGTAGATTATGTGGAAGCTCATATTACAGAATCCATAGAGTATGAGGAAGTTGCAAAACAGGCGTATTCCTCCAGTTTTCATTTTCAGAGAGTCTTTAGTATTCTGTGTGGATACACGTTGGGAGACTATATACGAATGCGTCGCCTTAGTCTTGCGGGAAATGAGCTTGCAGCGACCGGCTCAAGGGTTCTTGATGTAGCAATTAAGTATGGCTATGACACTTCAGAAAGCTTCAGCAGGGCTTTTAGCAAGTTTCATGGGGTAACGCCTACTCAGGCAAGGCATGACGGAGCCGAACTGAAATCCTTTTCCCCGCTTTTTGTAAAGCTGATTCTGGATGGTG
>JAAYYM010000519.1 GCA_012515365.1 Clostridia bacterium | reverse complement strand
CCTCGACACAGTTTTCACAGACTGCAAAACAAGAAAGACATCTTTGGTATTCAGCCTCTGCACGCTGAGCAGATGTTGTTTTGCTGATTGCATTGTCCATTGAATCACAGATAATACCACGTTTTGAGTAAACATCCCGCAAATCCTTTTGTTCATCGACATTCCTTGCCAGCTTCTCTGCAAGGATATCTTCACAGGCCAGTGTTGCATCTGCGATTGCCTCTACTACAGTCGCCGGACCTTTTCTTCCATCTCCTATGATATAGATACCCGGAATGCTTGACTGTAACGTCTTACTGTTAACGATCGGGTATCCCTTATCATCTACCATCAGTCCATTTTTTTGATAAAATTCTGTATCGATCTGCTCTCCGACTGCTGCAATGACGATATCTGCCGGGATTGACACGGTTTCTTCAAGTTCAACTGGTATTCTTCTGCCTGCAGCATCTGCTTCACCAAGCGACACACGGTTACAGATCAATGTCTCATCTTGAAAACTAACAGGTGCAAGTAACTCAAGAAATTCTACACCATCCTCAATGGCGAGTTTTAATTCCTCTTCTTGTGCCGGCATATATCGTTTTGTCCGACGATAAACCAAAGAAACTGATTCTACACCCTTTGTTCTGATTGCAGCACGCGCTGTATCCATCGCCGTATTTCCACCACCGATCACGACGACACGTCTGCCGATATCCAAATCCCCCTCTGTAGTTTTGAAATCCTCTAAAAAGGTCAGCGCATGGATGACACTTCCATACTTCAATGGATTTTTTCCATGTTTCCCTGCACCGACTGCCAGCAGGATATTTTTATAGCCCATTTCCTTTAATGTGTCTAATGTATCAATATGTGAATTATAACGTACTTCTACTCCTAAACGCTCAATAAACGAAAGATCCTTGCTTACTTCCTCCAAAGCGATTCTGAATTCCGGAATGACGTGTCTGACAACACCCCCTGCTGATTCTCTTCCTTCAAAAATCGTCACCTCAATGCCCGCTCTCTGTAAAAAGTAAGCGGCAGATATACCAGCTGGTCCGGCTCCTACGATGGCTACCCTGCCACGTGTCTTAAGTCCCTCTTTGTGGCCGGCAAGGACAGTTTCATAACCTTCTTTGGCTGCACGCAGCTTCATTTTTCTGATGTGAATAGATTCCTCATAATAATTTCTGGTGCACTTGCCCATACATCTGTGACTGCAGATCGTCCCAGTGATAAAGGGTAATGGATTCTTTTCCATGATTACGTAAAGAGCCTTTGCATATTCGCCTTTGGCGACCAGACTCATGTAATCCGTAATATCCTGATGAATCGGACAGCCCTCTCTGCACGGTGCCAGAAAACAATCAATAAGCGGTACCTTTGCATCGATTTTTCTTGTCTGAACCGGCTTGACCGCTTTTCTATGATAGCGATTCCTCTTAGCTTTTTGTGCCAAAATGCTGAGTTCCTGTGTTTTGATATCTCCGGAAAGATTCTGCCTACACTGTTTATCGTCAAGCAGCTTTGCAAGCTGTGTAAATCTTTGATATCCACCTGGTTTTAATAGCGTTGTTGCCATTGTAACCGGCCAGATACCTACGTCTGTGATCTGTTGGATGTTATGAAAGTCTGCTCCACCGGAATACGAAATTTTCAGCTTTCCATGAAACTCCTCAGAAAACTTAGCCGCCAGTGTAATAGATAATGGATAGAGTGCTCTTCCCGACATATACATCTCTTCTCCTGGAAGTTCATGCTCTTTAATATCCACCGGAAATGTATTAGTAAGCTTCAGCCCAAAGAAACGCCCTTCTTCCTTTGCAAGCTTATTAAGACGCCTAAACATAGCAATTGCATCCTCATACTGCAGATCATCTTCAAAATGAAATCTACCAAACTGAACATAGTCATAACCCATCTCATTCAGAGTTCGACGAGCTGTTTCATAGCCAAGCAAGGTCGGATTACATTTTACATAGGTATTTAAATGTTTCTCTTTCAGTAAATAAGCAGCGATTCGCTCGATTTCACCTGCCGGACATCCATGCAGTGTCGAGAGTGTGATTGAACTGCTGATATTGGATGGAATAGCAAGTACATCCTCCTCTGTCAGCTGTTCAAAGGATGAAATATGGGCAAGCAGATAAGACTGACATTCCTTAAAAACAGCAGTCTCCTTTGCATCCTTCAAGCCTTCTATAAATCGATCTAGCTTAGGCAGATGAATCCCATCCCAATCATAGCCTACACTCATGTTGAAAATAAATCCATCAGGTGCACCCAGTCCAAATTCCTTTGACATGACTTTAAGTGCAAACCATGCTTTTACATACTCCTCAAAAGCTTGTTCAACAGTAAGCTCTGTAGACCACTCAACATTATATCCCTCATCATCCGCCTTGATACATGGTTTGCTGACCTTTAGATCCTCACCATCGATTTTCTGTACGGTTTTCAGTTCAAAAAAGCGCGCCCCTGCATAGTATGCTGCCACAATATTCTGCGCCAGCTGTGTATGAGGTCCGGCAGCGGGCCCGATCGGAGTCTCTGCTTTTTCTCCAAACAGAGTCAGTGCATGGCCTGCATCTGCTACAAATGCATTTCTCACACCAAACACGCTGCCCTTGACCCGTTCCTCCGTCAAGATCTGTTTCATCAGCTTCCCAAATGAAATAGGTGTCATTCTGTCTCCCATGTTTTTTCCTCCTGCCCAAGCCTGTAACATGTAGTTTGATTAATCTATGGATTCAATCTGTTAAAGAGCTGTCCTGCACCTTCCCTGACATTAGCCAGGATCTGCTCTTCATCAAGTGTCATAAATTCACGGTCCTTCATTAAAACAGTTCCATTCGCAATGGTAGTGATGATATTATTACCGTTCATTCCAAAAAGGATATGACTGTTGATATTATTTTCATCAAGCGGGGTGTTCGGTATATAGTCTGAGACAATGATATCTGCTGCTGCCCCTTCTTTTAACTGACCAAGTGGTATTTTAAAATATCGGTTTGCGATTGTCGCATTCCCTTCAAACAGCATCTTCGGAATTTCACTCCATGCAGCATTGGGATTACATAAGCTATGCTTATGAAGTAAATTAGCGACCTTATAGGATTCTATCATATCCTGTGTATATCCATCTGTCCCAAGTCCTGTCAAAATGCCTTTTTCCACCATTCTCATAGTAGGGGGACATCCACATGCATTCCCCATATTGGACTCCGGATTATGCACAACCATTGTATCTGTTTCCTTGATCAGATCCATCTCTTGTTCATTCACATAAATGCAATGTGCTAACAGTGTCTTCTCACCTAGAATGCTATGGTTCATCAGTCTGTTTACAATACGTGTTCCATGTTTTTTCAGACAATCATGCAGATCCTCAATTCCTTCAGCCACATGAATGTGATAACCTGCTTCCTCTGGCTTATGCGTCGTGCAAAAATCTAATGTAGCATCTGACAAAGTAAAGGATGCGTGTAGTCCCATCATTCCGGCGATCATATCACTGGTATCTTTTGTGGCATATCTGATAAAGGCTTCATTTTCAAGTACTGCATCCTTCATCTTATCTTCACCGTCTCGATTTGATATTTCATAGCATAGACAGCTTCTGATCCCTGTTTCCCTTGCTGCTTCCTCGATCTTAAACAGGCTGTCTCTAAGCGCACCATAGCTGGCATGATGATCAAAAATTGTTGTGACACCATAGCGTATACACTCTAGATACGTCGATAACGCACTTAGCTTCACCTGGGAAAGGGTAAGATGACGGTCAATATTCCACCACATACCATCTAAAATATCTAAAAATCCATTTGGCTGGTATCCTCGTATAGACAATCCACGAGCCATTGCCGAATAAATATGCTCATGTGTATTGATGAATCCCGGCATGATAATCCCATTATGAGCATCCACAAAAGGAATTTGCGGATATTCTTGTTTTAATGCGTCATATGTATCCAGTTTTTTAATAACTCCCTGATCCACCAAAACAGCGCCATCCCTTATAATCGGTCTGTCCGAATCTCTGGTGATCACCGTTCCTTTTCCGATCAAGAACATATTACATCACTCCCTTTGTGAAATTTTATCAGCAATTACATGAAGACTATATAATTATACCATTTTATTTATGAAATTCCTAATTCATTATATCGATTTAACAGTATCTGTATATCGGGTTTGATCAGTAACGGTTCCCCTGCTGCTTTTATAGCATTTGCTGTATCCTTAAGCCCATTTCCTGTCACGATCGTAGTCACTGATTCATCATATTTAATCAGTCCCATTGAAACAGCTTTCATAACACCTGCTGTAGCAGCTGCACCGGCAGGTTCACCAAATACGCCACAGGTTCTCCCAAGCTGCCTCATGGCATTGAGGATTTCCTCATCCGTTACTTCTACTGCGATTCCACCGGATTCTTTAATTGCACATAATGCCTTATCCGGATTCCTTGGAACACCTACTGCGATGCTGTCTGCAAGCGTATTTTCCTCCATCGGTGTCCATGGTTTAGCTTCATTGATCGAACGATTAAGAGGGCAGCATCCGGATGCCTGAACACTAATCAGTTTTGGCAATCTCTCAATCCAGCCTGCCTCATACAGATCTTTAAATCCTTTCCATACACCACTGATCGTACAGCCATCCCCTACGGATACTGCAACATAATCTGTTATCTGAAAAGAAAGCTGTTCGGCGATTTCAAAGGCAACTGTCTTTTTGCCTTCCAGCAGATAAGGATTGATCGCTGCATTTCTGTTATACCATCCCCAGTGTGCAATGGCTTCTTGTGAGAGTTCAAAGGTTTCTTCATATGTTCCGTCAACGCTGATCACTTTTGCACCAAAAATCATAAGCTGTGAGACCTTTCCCTTTGGTGCCCGCGAAGGAACAAAGATCACTGATTCAAAGCCTGCTGCCGCTGCATTTCCTGCTAGCGAAGAGGCTGCATTTCCGGTAGATGAACAGCATATCGTAGAGGCACCTGCTTCCTCTGCTTTTACAACTGCCATTGCAGAAGCACGGTCTTTGAGACTTGCTGTCGGATTGATCCCATCATCTTTGATATAAAGCTTATTAAGTCCTATCAGATTTGCCATCCTCTCAGCCTTATAAAAAGGAGAGCCTCCCACTCTAAGCTTTGGAATCTGACTATCTGCTTCTATAGGGAGAAATGCCCGATATCTCCACATACTCTGATCTGTGCAAGTCTTGAGTTCCTCACGCTTATAATTTGATCGAATAGACGAATAATCATATTTGATATCCAGGAGTCCACCACATTTTTTGCAGGTCGTGATCGTCGGTATCGCTTCATGCTCTGCTCCACACGAGATACAGACCGCAGAAATCACTTGCTTCATCATATTACATTCCTTCTTTCCAAATGACTGATCAGAGTCCGGTCCGCTCATTAAATTCTGTAATCAGTGCATCGATCTCTCCTGCCTGATTTCTGACAGCCTTCCATGTATGT
>JAAYYM010000065.1 GCA_012515365.1 Clostridia bacterium | reverse complement strand
TTAGTGACAAAGGACCCGGACTCGTTTGCGGTTTCAATATCAAAATCTCCAGCCGCTAGGGCTATCATGTCGGCAAGGGCAGTTTTTCCCGCGCCTTTTTCACCTATAATCGTAACAAGATTCTCATTTAAGAGAATTGGCTCTTCCTCGAACCAACGATTCGAGTTTTTAATCACAACTTTATCAATAACATTCGCGTCATTCTTGCTCTTAGATATAGATCTTCCAACATAAACTCTTTCTTCGGGCTCGCAAATGATTTGCTTAAGGCCATTGAATGTCGGATCAGCTTTTATCCAAAGATAATTACCGTCCTTGTCTGGTTTTCCGACATCTTTGAGTGAACGAGAATCAGAGCCTATATGGAAACAAAACCTTGATCTCAGATTAGTGTTGGTTTTGATATAGTCTGCCACCGCCTCGCATGATTGCTTGTTTTGTGATTGAAGAAGATTTATCTTTTGATAATTATAAATATCGGCAAGATGGGTGCGGTCCGTTTTCGTCCTTTCCTGAAAAAGCCCATTGTCGCTATTGCAGTGTGGATAGATGACAATGCCATCATTCTTATTTACTTCGTCAATAATCTTTTTTATGTCAGATGTAGTTGTGGTTAAAACCCCTGCTGTTGTTCTAGTATTGATATTGAATTTTATTAAAAAAGCTTGAATTCCCTCGGAAAAAGTATCTTTCCCATAAAGTATATTAGGAAAGAGAATAATCATGTGTATTCCTGTGCAGTTTACCTCAACCCCCGGTATTATCTTGCAGTGGGATTTCCATGAATATCCTATAAAGGCATCAAGCAGGTGGTCGTCGAAATAGTTGTGATCGGTAATTCCAATACATTCCAGCGCAGGGTCGAAACTCTCAATATAGGCAAGAAAGTTCCTAACATAATTTAAACAACGTTCATCTTTTGTGATGGCGTGATCTGTGAAATATGCTTTTGAGTCGTAAAGCAAAGCTTTGTCTTCTCCGCCGACTTTTGCAACATATGTTTCCCAAGCGGCAGGATTATTGCTTTTGATTGTTGTCCAATATTGATCCAGAGAAACATAATTATCATCGAGAATGGTTTGCACCTGTAAATCCCATTTGCGCCATTCCGATCCTCTTGAGTAAGGATTGTTCATAACCTTCATCCTTTCAATTAGTTAGATATTACCAGTCTATCACCATTGAGTAAGAAAACAATACAAAGCAACAATAAAATCATTAAAAAAACACTTTTGTCACGTTTTTGCCCATCCCGGCAACAATCCATTGGTTGCCTGTGCCAAAAAAAATCCCCGGGTTTGATGCCCAGGGCGATTCATATGCTAAAGACCTCAACGCGCTTTCACTAAATTAAATTTGACACGCCGAGCAAAAAAATTAAAACAAATATCCCCAGTAGAATATATAGTTCACTATCGGGAAGTTTTTCTATGTTGAAAATCTCTTTCAATAGCTTTTTAGCTTTCGACATATTTTCGAGTGGTTAGAAATCACCTATTTGATCACGCTATGTATCCATGTTACCGCTGCTTCACCCAATTTTTGAGTCACATCTGACTTATCCCGCGTATGCATTTCTGAGTTCCTGAAATCCTGCAGATTCGCAAAATGCATGTCGGTACGCTGTTTGTTGCGAAAGAAATTCTCGAAGATATCCCAATTGTAAGTTAACAAGGGACAATATTCACTGACATCTATATAATCAAGTTTCTTTCTTGGCGAGCTTACGTCTAAGGCCGGATTCTTTTTAAGATCCTTCTCTATTCT
>JAAYYM010000518.1 GCA_012515365.1 Clostridia bacterium | reverse complement strand
TCCGAATTATGGAACATACGGAGATGTTTATTCGTATAATTATGATATTGAAAATCAAAAAGCTATGACTCTTGAGGATGGCCTTGCACTTGCTTCTGTCAGCGAACAGGAATTACAGGATGCAGTGAAAGCAGCATTTAAACCTGAGGGTGAGGGAGAAGAGTACCAAAATGCAGAGCTTGGCGGATTTCGGGTCAAGAATGATGGTACGGTGGATTTTTACCTCAAACTGTTTATCCATAATTCACTTGCTGATGATCATGATATGCTTGCTGTTTATCATATGTCGGACAAGACATTGGAATGCTCAGATAAAATGGAAAATCTTGCAGATGTAACAGAAGAAGAGGAAATGACTCCAGCGCTGAAACATAAGTGTGAGTAATGTAGAAAAACAATATTTAAGAATAGATCTATAAAACATAATAACTTGCAGGAGATCACGAATATGAAATTTACATTTGACTGGAATGCCTATGCACAGACAGCCAGAAAAGCTGTCTCAGAGGGATGCGTATTACTGGAAAACAAAGATCAGACACTCCCGATCAAAAAGGGAGAAAACGTTGCAGTATTCGGAAGAATACAGTTTGACTATTACAAGAGCGGAACCGGATCAGGCGGTATGGTAAATGCGCCGTATGTGGTTTCAATCTTAGATGGTCTTAGAAACAATCAGGATATCTCACTCAATGAGGATTTGATTAACATCTATAAAGACTGGTGCAAGGATCATCCGTTTGACCCAGGAGTAGGCTGGGCAATGGAGCCTTTTTCACAGGAGGAAATGCCTCTTGATGATGAGACTGTAAAGTGTGCCGCAAAACAGTCAGATCTTGCATTGATTATCATTGGAAGAAGTGCCGGCGAGGATAAAGATAGTGCCAATGAAGAGGGTAGCTACAAGTTAAGCAAAAAAGAATGTGACATGATGGAGATTGTCACGAGGTATTTTAAGCGTACTGCTGTAATTCTGAATGTTGGAAGTATTATGGATATGAATTGGGTAGACACTTATGCGCCAAAGGCTGTTATGTATGTATGGCAGGGTGGCATGGAAGGCGGAAACGGTATTGCGGACGTATTGACCGGAAACGTGTGTCCGAGTGGAAAACTGAGTGACACAATCGCTTATCAGATCGAGGATTATCCATCAACTGATTGTTTCGGCGCACCGGATTACAATGAATATCGCGAAGATATTTATGTGGGATATCGTTATTTTGAAAGTGTTGCGAAAGAAAAGGTACGTTATCCATTTGGATATGGATTGTCCTATACCAGATTTGACTATCAGATTACAGATTTTTCAGTAAATAATAATGAAGTGACGATTAGTGCGCAGGTATCCAATGTCGGAGATACTGCAGGAAAAGAAGTGTTACAGGTGTATGCATGTCCACCTCAGGGCAAATTGGCAAAACCTTTACGTAATCTGATCCGTTATGACAAGACTAACACGCTCAAACCCGGAGAAATGCAGATACTCACGTTTTCAATCAGGATGGACGAACTGGCATCCTATGATGACGGTGGCTATACCGGACATAAATCCTGCTACGTGTTAGAGCCGGGAAACTATCAGTTCTACGTGGGTACCGATGTACGTGAGGCGGTGCTGGCAGGAGCATGTGAACAAACAGAACTTGTGGTGACGAGAGCTTGTAAAGAAGCCTGCTCACCTGTCAGACCTTTTAAACGACTGAAACTTAAGATTGCAGATACAGCAATTCATATAGCTGGATATATGGAAATGGAAGATGTGCCACTCAGAACCTATGATTTGAAAAAACGAATCAGTGAAAATCGTCCGGAATCTGTCCCGTATGCTAACAATCAAGGCTATCAGCTGATCGATGTAAAAAATGGAAAGGTATCTATGGAAACCTTTTTATCACAGCTTACAGATGAGGATCTGATTTATATGAGTCGCGGCGAGGGCATGTGTTCTTCAAAGGTAACGCCTGGCATTGCAGGTTCCTTCGGAGGCGTGACAGAACGCTTAATGAGCTATGGAATCCCTTTGGCTGCCTGTGCAGATGGACCTTCAGGTATCCGTATGGACTGCGGAACAAAGGCATTTAGTTTGCCAAATGGAACACTTTTAGCCTGCTCCTTTAACCGTAAATTGGTAGGCGAGCTTTTTGAAATGGAAGGAAAAGAATTAAGAAAGAATCAGATAGATACAATTTTGGGTCCTGGTATGAACATACACAGAAACCCTCTTAATGGAAGAAACTTCGAGTATTTTTCAGAGGATCCGTATCTGAGTGGTACTATGGCAGCAACAGAGCTGCTTGCTATGCAGAAATATGGAGTGACCGGCACGATTAAGCATTTTGCATGTAACAATCAGGAAAACAGCAGACAGAATGTAGACTCTGTTGTTTCGGAGCGTGCACTGCGGGAAATCTATCTTGCCGGATATGAACGCTGTGTCAAGGAAGCTTCGGCATGCTGCATTATGACAACCTATGCGCCACTTAACGGAATCTTTACCGGAGGTAATTATGATTTGCTGACGACGATCTTACATGGAGAGTGGAATTATCAAGGTGTTGTTATGACTGACTGGTGGGCCAAAATGAATGAAGAGGGCGAAGACGGATACCGTGAGAATACGACCATGATGATACGTGCTCAGAATGAATTATACATGGTGGCAGGAGATGCACAGGAAAACAGCAATCAGGATAACGCAGAGGAAGGCCTTAAGAAAGGACTCATCACACGAGGAGAATTATTAAGGAATGCTGCTAATATCTGTCGAACAGTCATGCATCTGCCTGCAATGGAATTTTTCCTTCAGCTAAAAGATGAGATCGAGGAGCTTAACAGACCGGATGACGGCAAAGCAGAAGTCGACATTATGCCAGCAGCAGTGTTGGATAAGGAAGTATTTTTAAATGTAGAAAATTTAAAAACAGAGGCTGGCAGTCGTGCACAATACGCAGTTAAAATACCGCACAGAGCTGTATACAGCGCTCATTTTAAGCTGAAATCTGATTTGAATGAGTACTCACAGACATCAATGACTGTAGCATTAAACAATACCATCATTGGTTCTACTACAGTTTCTGGTACAAAAGGAGAGTGGATCGATTATTCGTTCAGATTTAGAGCAGTGGTAGCCATTGATCATTATCTGGAATTATATTTTGGTCAAAGTGGAATGATCGTTGGAGAAATCAAATTGAAATACGAAGATGAACTTAGAGATGTGTTTGAATAACATAATGAATTTGCCCCAGATATTAAATTTGTACCAAACGATAAATTTATACCAAACGACAAATTTGCACAAAATAATAAACCGGCCTGTGTCCGGTTTATCATTTTGGGAGGGAGTGAAGCAAATTCACTCATAAATGAAAAAGAAAATTTATATTTAGTGTTTATTTCTAATTCATATTATAATGATGAAGTGTGAATTAGAAGTGTTTGCCAGGTGAACATTTTAGAAACAATTTATGACATATATTGAACGAATTGTGAACAAAAATGCCAAGAATTTGTCTCACAAATCCACTGTTTGTGGATATCTCACCGACGAACATGCCAGCCTCTTTTTATATGAAATTATTAAATGAAAATTGTGATTTTATTTGGCTTATATGAATGAAAATTGTGATTACATGCAAAAAAGATAATTATGATGAAAGGGCATGTAAAGTGAAAAAATACAGTGCAAAAACTACATGCTATTATGAGGAAATTATAAAAATGATATGTAGTGAGCTTCGCAAAGCAGAAATTAGAAAGACTAAAATAGAAAGCAGAAATAAAATGACAAAAAAAAAGCAGAAATCAGAAAGATTAAAATAAAAAAGACTAAACTAGTAAGACTAAATGAAATCTATAGATTTATAAAAAGGAGAACATATGCATCAGGATTATGAACATAAGGCACAGTATTATGAAACAGATCAGATGGGAATCATCCATCATTCTAATTACATCCGCTGGATGGAGGAAGCACGTATTGATTTGATGGAGCAGTGCGGGTGTGGTTATGTGAAAATGGAAGAGGCCGGCGTTATAAGCCCGGTACTTTCTATTGAATGCAAGTATCAATCGATGGTTTATTTTGGAGATACTGTGCGGATCAAGACAACGCTTCTTTCGTATAACGGAATCAAAATGGAGATAGGATACGAGATGCAGAGAGTAGGAGACGGTGCGATCTGTTTTCATGGAAAGAGTGAACATTGCTTTATCAACAGAGAAAATGGCCAGTTGATTTCACTTAAAAAAAGTCAGCCAGATTGGCATGAAAGTTTTCGAGCATTATTGGAGGAGTCATGAAGGAGTC
>JAAYYM010000517.1 GCA_012515365.1 Clostridia bacterium | reverse complement strand
TCATGGTCCTTAAGGACACAAGACTGCTGATCCAATAATTCTTCGATCAGTTTTTTTGCCTCTCTGATATCGGAATGATAAGAAATCCCTACTGTCAGATTCAGCTTTCTTGCCTCCAATGACGTAATATTCGTCAGTGAACTGTTGGCAAGTACGCCATTTGGAATCACGACCATCTTATTATCGATTGTCACAAGACGTGTGTACATAATATCAATTTTTGTAACAGTTCCCTCGTTTCCTTTCGTATCTTCAACAATATAATCGCCAACCCGGAACGGTTTATTTACAAGAATCAGAACACCTCCGGCAAAATTCGCAAGGCTCCCCTGCATTGCAAGACCTATGGTAAGTCCCAGTGATCCCAATACAGCAATTGCTGATGTTGTGTCAAGGCCAAACCACGATGCCAGCAAAAAGATTAATACTACATAAAGTGTAATCTTGATGCAGGAATCCAGAAACTGTATTGTTCCAAGCTCAACAGATGCTTTTGTCAGTGATTTTTTTAGGATTTTTCTCAGGATTTTTATCAGTTCCAGACCAATCAGAAGAACAATCAGCGCTAGTACAATCTTGATTCCAAACGGAAGTAATTTTTCCGGAAGATTTGACAAATAATCTTCTATAACCCCTGGTTTAATCTGCTGTGGAGTCAGGTCGGTAAGGTTTTTGGAGTCTTCTAAACTCATTCCACTGATTGAAAGTTTATCCATCATAACAACTGTTCCCGTTCCTTTTCATATTTCGATTTTAATGTTTCTTTCAGCTTCTTTGTTTTGACTGTTTTCTTCTTTGCTTTGGCTGTTTCATTGTCAGTCAATACGTCCTGATCCTTTTTTAGTTTAAAAATCATAATACTAAGAGGTGCCACTTTAATCCTGATCGAGTTCTCACGATGATCACATTCATCTGCTTTTGACTGTTTCAATCTCGGATTTGTAAAGCCGGAACCACCATAGATTTCTGCATCTGAATTTAAAATCTCTTTATATTTTCCCTGCACCGGTACTCCTATTTTATAATGATCATAAGACAGATCTCCAAAATTACAAACAATCAGAAGCTGTTCTTCTTGTTGATGACTATTTCTTAAATACACGAGAATATTCTCATTTGCAGAGATGTTATTGATCCATTCAAACCCTGCCGACTGATGATCCATTTCATACAATGCAGGATGTTCCCGATATAAATGAAGCAGATCTTTCATAAATTCATTAATCTGTTTGTGTTCATCATACTGCAACAGCTCCCACTCAACAGAGCGTTCCTCGTTCCACTCATCATATTCAGCTAAGTCCTGTCCCATAAACAATAACTTTTTGCCTGGATGTGTCATGAAATAACCATAGGATGCGCGTAAATTTGCAAATTGAGTAGTTCGCTCTCCCGGCATTTTCCCGATTAGTGAAGCTTTTCCATGAACCACCTCATCATGTGACAATGAAAGTATAAAACGTTCTGAATATGCATAAATCATGCTAAAGGTGAGCTCTCCATAATGATGTGTACGGAAATACGGTTCATATCTCATATATCCAAGAAAATCATTCATCCAGCCCATATTCCATTTATAATCAAATCCAAGACCGCCATCCTTAAGATCGCCTGTTACCATAGGCCATGCTGTAGATTCTTCTGCAATCATCAGTACAGTCGGATCTGATTTTTTCATAATGGAATTCAAATGCTTCAGGAATTCCATAGCCTCAAGATTTTCATTTCCACCATAAATGTTAGCAACCCATTCTCCGTCATTCTTTCCATAATCAAGATAAAGCATGGATGCCACTGCATCGATTCTGATGCCATCCGCATGATAATAGCGAGTCCAGTACAACGCATTCGCGATCAGATAATTGCTTACCTGCGGGCGCCCATAATTATATAGTAACGTCCCCCAATGAGGATGTTCTCCCTGACGCTTATCCATATGCTCATAGAGGCATGTGCCGTCAAAGTTTGACAATCCATGTGTATCTCTTGGGAAATGCGCCGGTACCCAGTCCAAAATAACACCTATTTCTTTTTCATGCATATAATTCATAAAATACATGAAATCTTCTGCAGTTCCATAACGGCTTGTAGGTGCATAATAACCAATCGTCTGATATCCCCATGACAAATCAAGCGGATGTTCCATAACCGGCATCAGTTCTACATGCGTATAACCCATTTTCTCTATATATTCTGCAAGCATTGGAGCAATTTCACGATAATTATAAAACATGCGGTCATCATCTGGTTTTCTAAAAGAAGCAAGGTGCAGTTCATAAACAGAAAACGGGATATCACCTGTTTGTCTTTCTTTTCTGATACTCATCCATTTCTGATCAGTCCATTCGAACCCTTCCAGATTTCTGACTATTGAGGCTGTATCAGGGCGAAGCTCCATTCCAAACGCATATGGATCTGATTTCATAATCACCAGACCGCCCTTTAATTTTATCTCAAATTTATATAGATCACCATCCGCAACACCCGGTATAAATAATTCAAATACTCCTGATTCTCCAAGTCTTCTCATAGGATGTACACGACCATCCCATTGATTAAAATCTCCTACCACACTGACCCTGATCGCATTTGGTGCCCACACTGCAAACGCAGTTCCCTTAACCCCATTTATGGTCTTAGGATGTGCACCCAGATCATCATATACAGAATAATGGATTCCTGCACCAAACCGCTCCAGGTCACGCTTTGATATCGTAGATTCAAAATTATATGGCTCTTCTACTATTTTTTCTGACTGACCTTTATGCACAAGGTAGTGATATTCAAAATCGGATTTATCTTTGATCAGAGCAGCAAAAAAACCTTCTTCGTCCGCCATTTCCATTTCAATGTGTTTATGATTATCCTGACGAACCAATGTAACCTTATCTGCTCCCGGTTGCATCGTCTGAATCAAGGTACCTGCCTTCACGATCTGTCTTCCCAGTATGTCATGAGGTTGATCTTCTTCCGAATAAACAATTCCCTCTATTCTTGCCCAGTTCATTAGTTTATATAGGTTTGTATTCATGTCTTACACCTCCCTGGCTCCTATTTTTCTATTGCATGGATAAAAATTCCACTCCTTAATTTCGGTTCAAACCAGGTTGATTTTGGTGGCATTAAAAGCTTTGCATCTGCCACGGCAAACAATTCCGAAATAGAGGTCGGATACATAGCAAATGCAACAGCACAGTCTGTATGTACACGACGTTCTAATTCACTAAGGCCTCTGATTCCGCCGACGAAATCGATTCGTTTATCTGTTTTTGGATCTTTAATATTTAAAACAGGTTCAAGCAGTTCTCTTTGCAAAATAGATACATCAAGTCCTTCAACCGGATCATTTGAGCAATATTGCGCTTTGATCTTTAAACCGTACCACTGGTCATTCAAATACATACCAAGTGTACCCTTTTTGCTCGGTGAGTAAGGATTTGATCCCGATAATTCAACATCATATTTCTCTCTCACCTTATCTAAAAACTGCTCTGTAGAATAGCCGTTTAGGTCCTTAACGACACGATTATAATCCATAATCATCAACTGGTCATCCGGAAACAGAACAGATAAAATTGTATTTAATTCTTCAGTTCCATCATAATCAGGATGTTCTTTTCTTCGCTTTAATCCAACCTCTACTGCTGATGCACAGCGATGATGTCCATCTGCAATATAAATCTCGTTTGTCTTCTGAAAGGCTTCAAAAACAGTTTGGATATCTGTTTGATTATCTATGATCCAGACGGAATGTCTAATTCCATCATCTGTAGTAAAATCATATACTGCGTCACTTTTCTTTGTCCGGTCTACGACCTGATTGATCTGATCGATTGCACGATATGCCAGAAAAATAGGACCTGTCTGTGCACAGCAAGTATCTACATGACGGATTCTGTCGACCTGTTTATCTGCACGCGTATTTTCATGTTTCATAATAACACCTGACAAATAATCATCAATAGATGCACATGCCACAATTCCTGTCTGGGATCTTTGATTCATCGTCAATTCATAAATATAGTAGCATGGCTGATCATCCTTTAAATAAACACCTTCATCAATCAGATCCCATAACATATCATGTGCTTTCTGATAAACTCTGTCATCATAAGTATCTACATCATCCGGGAATTGTGTCTCTGCACGGTCAATCTTTAAAAACAGATCAGGATGCTGCATTACTTCTTTTTTTGCCTCTTCGCGATTATATACATCATATGGAAGTGCAGCAATTTTTTCAGCCATATCGTTTCTGGGCCGGATACATGGAAAAGGTTTTATATAAGCCATTTTTTAGTCTCCTTATGATTGATTCTATGAATCATCATTCTACTTTTCTGTAAATTGATAAACAATATTTATTATATCGTATTCGACAATTTTAGTAAACACCGACTAACAAATTTGTCCGTTCATATTCTAGTGACGGAATCTATAAAATATGCTATACTTATTAATAATTTAGTTGAAAGGAGTCTTATTTATGACAGCAGAAGACAGAGAGATCTTGACTAAGATAAACGAATATGCATCAGTGGTACTTAAGGATATCGACCCTCAGAAAACACATGTATCATTTCAGCTCGATAAACTAAAACCGGTACTGGAGGAAATAGCCAAAGAAAAAAACATGCCCTTAGAAGATGTGTTTATTAAATACATGGATTTGGCAAGTGAAGCTTCCGTTGAACTTGAGCGCAAATTCCAAAGTGAATTAGGCAACCCATCTCAATACGGAGACATCATGTAAAACCATCAATCCAAAAAAATGAAACGTATGTGCCAAGAGCTGCATACGTTTCATTTTTTTGTTTGAATATACTTTAATTACTATTTTACAACGCGTACACGGATTACGCCTTCAATGTTTGTAAGCTTCTCTACGATTGCATCAGTCACTGCTGATTCTACATCTAACATCGTATAAGCAAATTCACCTTTTGATTTATTTACCATGTCAGAGATGTTGATTCCCAGATCGCCAAATGATGCTGTGAATTTTGTGATCATGTTTGCTACATTTTTATGGAAAATAGCAACACGTCCAGCTTTCATACACACACCCATATCGCATGACGGATAATTAACTGAATGATTAATATTTCCGTTTTCAAGATAATCCTTAAGTTCCTTGACTGCCATCTTCGCACAGTTATCTTCTGACTCTTCTGTAGAAGCTCCAAGATGAGGAATGACGATACATCCGTCTACTCCGACAGTTGTAGGATTTGGGAAATCAGATACATATTTCTTTACTTTTCCCTGCTTGATTGCCTCAATCACGTCTTCTTCATTTGCAAGAAGATCTCTGGCAAAGTTCATCAATACAACGCCATCTTTCATTTTACTGATTGCTTCTTGATTAATCATCTTTCTGGTTCCGTCCATAAGAGGCACATGGATCGTAATAAAATCACAGTTTTCGTAAATTTCATTCACATCATAAACATGCTTAATATCTCTGGAAAGATTCCATGCTGCATCTACAGAAATATATGGGTCATAGCCGTATACTTCCATTCCCAGATGTTTTGCTACATTGGCAACCTTTACACCAATCGCACCAAGTCCGATGATTCCAAGCTTTTTATCCTGAATTTCACTTCCAGCGAATTTTTTCTTTTCTTTCTCTGCTGCTTTTGCTACATCTGCATTATCGGTCTGCGTAGATACCCAGTTGATTCCGCCTACGATATCTCTGGAAGCCAGAAGCATTCCTGCAATCACAAGCTCTTTTACACCATTTGCATTAGCACCAGGTGTATTGAATACTACAATTCCCTTTTCTGCACATTTATCGAGTGGGATGTTATTAACGCCAGCTCCGGCACGTGCTATTGCAAGTAAAGAATCCGGAAGCTCCAGATCATGCATTGCTGCACTTCTGACCAAGACACCTTGTGCGTCATCCATTTTGTCACACGCTTCATACTGAGTCGTAAAATAATCAAGTCCTACCTGAGCGATTGGATTTAAACAATGATATTTAAACATGATTAATTCTCCTCCTCAAATTTCTTCATGAAATCAACAAGTGCCTGCACACCTTCCATTGGCATCGCATTATAAATACTTGCTCTCATACCTCCGGCAATTCTGTGACCTTTCAGATTATCAAATCCTGCCTCTTTTGCTTCTTTAATGAATTTAGCATCAAGATCAGCATTACCTGTTACAAAAGTGACATTCATAAGTGAACGGTCTTTCTTTTCTACATTTCCATGGAACATCTTACTCTGATCAAGATAATCGTAAAGGATCTTAGCCTTTTTCTCATTACGTACCTTCATAGCTTCAAGTCCGCCCATTTTCTTGATCCATTTAAATACCTTGCCACAAATATAAATACCATATGCAGGTGGCGTATTATATAAAGACTGCGCATCTGCATGAATCTTATATTTAAGCATAGTAGGTGTTCCCGGAAGTACATCTTCTGTAATCAGATCTTCTCTGATGATAACAATAACTACACCAGCAGGTCCAATATTTTTCTGCACGCCACCATAAATGAGACCATATTTTGTCACGTCAATAGGTTCTGACAGGAAACAAGATGATACATCTGCTACCAGTGTTTTTCCTTTTGTATTAGGAAGTGTTTTATATTTGGTTCCAAAGATTGTGTTATTCTCACAAATATATACATAGTCAGCATCCTCAGAAATAGGAAGATCTGAACAGTCAGGAATATAAGAAAACACCTTGTCCTCGCTGCTCGCAATCTTATTGGCTTTTCCGTAAATGCAAGCTTCCTGGTATGCTTTTTTAGCCCAGTTTCCGGTCACAATGTAATCTGCAACTTTGTTTTTCATCAGATTCATAGGAATCATTGCAAACTGCTGACTGGCACCACCCTGTAAAAACATTACCTTGTAATTATCCGGAATGTTCATCAGTTCTCTTAAATCAGCTTCCGCTTCTTTGATAATATTGTCATATACTTTGGAACGATGGCTCATTTCCATAACAGACATGCCACTTCCCTTGTAATCCAACATTTCATCTGCAGCTTCTTTTAAAACTTCTTCAGGTAAAACTGCCGGACCTGCTGAAAAATTGTAAATTCTCTTCACTTCTATCTCCTCCTAAATTTTATTAACATTAATAATGCAAGATGACCGGAATCCCAGTCTCTACCATTTCATATAATTTCGCCGCATTTTCCTTTGGCAGGTTAATACAGCCATGCGATCCATTCGTTTTATAGATGTCGCCTCCGAATTTATCACGCCATGTCGCATCATGTATGCCGATTCTTCCTTTTACAGCAATCCAGTAATGTACAAAGGACGCATAATCTGCACCTCTCAAGGTGCGATTCTTCTGCATAAAATAAATTTCACAGACAGCTTCCGGTGTACCATTTCCACGCGAAGTGTTTCCTGTAACCGTGTCAGAAGTAAGTATCAATTCACGATCTTTATAATAATACAACTTTTGTTCAGCCATATCAACTTCTATATATGTATTGCCCATATTTATTTCGCTTCTTGGCTCTCCAACCTTAGCATAAAAGGGCTTTCTTGTCATTGTATGACCAGCAGACAAAGCCTTATTGATTTCATCCAGTTCTTGTTTGGTATCAACCTCATACTTCTTGCCTTTTGTGTTGATCGTAATGATTTTCCCGTCATTTGGACGTTGCCAGACACGTGAAGCACCGGAAGAATTAAATAGTAATTCTTCTTTTTTCAAAAATTCTTCAAGCTTTTCTTGGTCAAGAACTAACGCTCCATTTTCATCAAGTAAAAAATCTTTTCCCTCTTTCACAAGCCATGAAGCAGCCTCTGTTCCTTCTAAAGTCAGCTCAATTTTACCATCCTTTAAAACCAATTTAGAATTCTGCAGTCTATCAATCTTCTCCCATAATTCAAGGATACTTTTTTCTTCATCTGTATACTGATACGCTTCGTAACAATCATGATCAATAAGTGAAAGCTCCCGTTCTCCTTTTGCTACCGCTTCAAGGATCAATTGTTTTACTTTAGCCTGATCAATGGTATTTACTTTCTGGTCTACAAGCTTATATCCATCTGCGGTTTTGCTGATTTCCAGCTTTTGATTTTGATTATATGCTTCCAGCTTAAAACAATTCAACTGTTCTACTTGTGCTAAAAGTTTTGATTCATCAAATAAATATTCTGGCTTCACCTCATAATACTGTGGATTCAGTAGATAATATCCCCAATAATAGACGTTCTGCTTACGTTTGATATCCTCTAGACCAGATAAATAGTCAGTACTAAAGTCAAATTGGTCACCACTGATCACTTCTGATGTACCATTCTCTTCGAAAAGAGTCAGTGTATATGGCTGTTCATCATTCAGTATCAGTAGTTCTGCATTTTCAGCAGTAAGCCCGGTGCAGTAATAGTTATTGATCCATGTTCCGTATAAAAAGCCTGAACTATAATAAATTGCAAGTGAAGCATATATAATGATGCCCAGTATCAATATTCCACCTATTACAAAAGCAGTAATTTTTGCTGTTTTTTTCATTGGTAGGTTTCCTTAATCAACAATATTTTTCAGATCATCTGCATCAAACACTTCATCAATAGCTGCTCCGGCAGGTACCATTGGAAATACCTTATCGTCTTCATCAATCATGCATTCGATCAAAACAGGTTTATTCAGTTTAATTGCCTTTTCTATCGCAGGTGCAACTTCTTCCCTCTTAGTCACTCTGATCGCCTCACATCCCAGTGCCTGTGCGACTTTTACAAAATCAACTTTATCCTGCAATACCGTATTTGAGTAGCGTTTCTCATAAAAGAGAGTCTGCCACTGACGTACCATACCAAGTACCTGATTATTAATCACAACTTCTATGATTGGGATATTATAACGGCTTGCTGTTGCGAGCTCATTCATATTCATTCGAAAGCATCCGTCTCCGGCGATATTGATGACAACCTGATCCGGTTTGCCAACTTTAGCACCGATACATGCACCAAGTCCGTATCCCATCGTGCCAAGACCACCTGATGTAATAAAAGTACGTGGTTTTGTATATTTGTAAAACTGAGCCGCCCACATCTGATGTTGTCCGACATCCGTCGTAATGATCGCATCACCCTTTGTTACGCGATAAATTTCTTCAATCACATACGGACAAGTCAGTTTCTTTTGCGGATACTTAAGAGGATACTGTTCCTTATAACCTTTAATGTGTGTGATCCACTCAGCATGATCCTGTTGATCCAATTTCTCATTTAAAACAGTTAATACAGATTTTACATCACCAATCACACTGGCATCTGCCATAATATTCTTGTTGATTTCAGCTGGGTCAATATCAATATGAAGTACCTTTGCATGACATCCAAACTTCTTTGCATTGCCGATAACACGATCAGAAAAACGTGCGCCAATTGCAATCAGAAGGTCACACTGACTGACACCGTAATTAGCTGTTTTAGTTCCATGCATACCGATCATTCCTGTGTACAGCTCATCGGTTCCGTTAAAAGCACCTTTTCCCATCAATGTATCACATACAGGGGCATCTATTAGATGAGCAAATTTCATAACTTCTTCTGTTGCTTCAGAAATAACTGCTCCACCACCTACATAAATATATGGTTTTTTCGCAGCCTTGATCATATCAGCAGCGACCTCAATATCCTGATCACAGAATGAATTCTTTCTTTCGATCGGAAGTGGAACAACCGGTTCATATTCTGCTTTATTTGCTGTAACATCTTTAGTAATATCTACGAGCACAGGGCCGGGACGTCCGGTCTGTGCGATTAAGAATGCCTTGCGGATCGTATCCGCAAGTTCATTTACATCTTTTACAATATAGCCATGTTTTGTGATTGGCATTGTTACTCCGGCGATATCAACTTCCTGAAATGTATCCTTTCCAAGTAGTGATAATACAACATTTGCAGTGATTGCCACCATTGGAACCGAATCCATATATGCAGTAGCAATCCCTGTAACCAGATTTGTTGCACCAGGTCCTGAGGTTGCCATACATACACCCACTTTTCCGGTTGCTCTTGCATATCCATCTGCAGCATGTGATGCTCCCTGCTCATGAGATGTCAGATAATGTGTGATGCTGTCACTATATTTATATAGTTCATCATAAATATTTAAAATAGTTCCACCCGGGTAACCAAAAACAGTATCTACCCCTTGCTCTTTTAAACATTCCATTACAATTTGTGCGCCAGTTAACTGCATATCATTCTCCCTTTCAAGCTATATTATTCTGATAATTCAAGGATCGCTCCACGCTCTCCACCGGTTACCATCTTTGCGTATCTTGCAAGATATCCTGTTGTAACTTTAGGTGCTCTTGGTACCCATGCTGCTTTACGTTTAGCCAATTCTTCATCACTGACTTCAAAATCAAGTTTATTTTCAGGGATATTAATATGAATCATATCTCCTTCTTTCACCAAAGCAATTGGTCCACCGACAGCTGCCTCCGGTGATACGTGTCCGATGGAGGCACCACGGCTTGCACCTGAAAATCTGCCATCTGTGATAAGTGCAACTGACTCTCCTAATCCCATACCTGCGATTGCAGAGGTAGGATTCAGCATTTCACGCATGCCCGGCCCGCCTTTTGGTCCTTCATAACGAATAACAACAACATCTCCTGAAACAATTTCACCTGACTTAATGGCAGCAATTGCATCTTCTTCACAATCAAATACTCTGGCAGGACCTGAATGAACCAACATTTCAGGAGCTACAGCTGATCTCTTTACAACACCGGATTTAGGTGCCAGATTTCCTTTTAAAATCGCAATACCGCCAGTCTGGCTGTATGGATTCTCAATCGGGCGAATGACATCCGGATTTTTATTGATACATCCACTGATATTTTCTTTCACAGTTTTTCCTGTTGCAGTAATCAGGTCTGTATTTAAAAGATTCTTTTTATCTAATTCATTCATGACTGCATAAACACCACCGGCTTCATTCAGCTGTTCAATATATGTGTGTCCGGCTGGTGCCAGATGACATAAATTCGGTGTTCGTGCACTGATTTCATTTGCAATGTCTACATTAAGCTCTACGCCTGCTTCATGAGCAATAGCCGGAATATGTAACATTGAATTTGTGGAGCATCCAAGTGCCATATCAACTGCCAATGCATTCATAAAGGCTTTTTCTGTCATAATATCTCTTGGTTTAATGTCCTTTTCGATCAGTTCCATGATCTTCATACCTGCATGCTTTGCAAGACGGATACGTTCTGAATATACAGCCGGAATTGTGCCATTTCCCTTTAATCCCATACCAAGTGCTTCTGTTAAACAGTTCATACTGTTTGCTGTATACATACCTGAGCATGAGCCACAGGTCGGGCATGCTTTCTCTTCGAATTCCTGCAGATCATCCTCTGTGATTTTGCCTGCAGCGTGTGCACCGACTGCTTCAAACAAACTGGAAAGACTCGTCTTTTCCCCTTTTACACAGCCTGCTAACATAGGTCCACCTGATACAAACACGGTCGGTATATTGACTCTGGCAGCTGCCATCAAAAGTCCAGGTACATTTTTATCACAGTTTGGTACCATGATCAGTCCATCAAACTGATGCGCCATAGCCATACACTCTGTAGAATCTGCAATCAGATCTCTGGTCACAAGCGAATACTTCATACCGATGTGTCCCATTGCAATACCGTCACATACAGCGATTGCCGGGAAAACAATTGGAGTTCCGCCTGCCATTGCAACGCCCATTTTAACAGCGTTGACAATTTTATCGAGGTTCATGTGTCCCGGTACTATTTCATTATAAGAGCTGACAATACCGATCAAAGGTCTGTCCATCTCCTCTTTTGTCATTCCAAGTGCATTAAATAAAGAACGATGTGGTGCCTGTTGTGCACCTTTTGTTACGTTATCGCTACGCATATAATCTGCCTCCTATAATCTATCGATGATAACCTGACCCATTTCTGATGTAGATACCTGTTTGCATCCCTCTGACATAATGTCGATTGTACGATATCCGTCAGCCAGAGCTTTCTGTACTGCTGCATCAATTGCATCAGCCTCCTTATCAAGGTCCAGCGAATATCTGAGCATCATAGATGCAGACATAATTGTTGCTATTGGGTTTGCAATTCCTTTTCCTGCGATGTCCGGTGCCGATCCATGACTAGGCTCGTATAAGCCAAATCTAGTGTCATTCAGACTTGCAGATGATAGCATACCAATAGATCCGGTCACCATACTTGCTTCATCAGATAAAATATCTCCAAACATATTCTCTGTCAGAATGACATCAAACTGTGTCGGATCCTTTACTAACTGCATAGCACAATTATCAACCAGCATGTGTTCAAGCGTCACTTCCGGATAATCCTTTGCTACACCTTCTACAACTCTTCTCCACAAGCGTGAAGAATCAAGTACATTTGCCTTATCAACACTCGTCACCTTTTTTCGTCTCTTCATTGCTGTCTCAAAGCCCTTGATTGCAATTCTCTTTATTTCAAACTCATCATATGTCAATGTATCGGTTGCCTTTACGACTCCGTTTTCCACTACTGTGCTTCTTTTTCCGAAGTATAATCCACCTGTTAACTCACGAACAATGACCATATCAAAACCAGATGCAATAATCTCCTCTTTTAACGGACATGCGCCTGATAACTCTTTATAAAGCTTTGCCGGTCTTAAATTTGCGAATAAATTGAGTTCTTTGCGTAGAGTCAGCAGTCCTGCTTCCGGTCTTAAATGAGGAGCAAGCTGATACCATGGTGAAGTAGTCGTATCACCACCAATGGATCCCATCAGTACAGCCTGATTACTCCTTGCTGTCTGTATGGCTTCATCAGTAAGAGGAACTCCATGAACATCAATGGATGCCCCGCCCATCAAAATATCTGTATATTGAAAAGAATGGCCACATTGATCTGCCAGCTTATCAAGTACTCGTTTTGCCTCTGTTACAATTTCCGGTCCGATTCCGTCACCGGGTATACACGCGATATGAAACTGCATTCTTTATCCCTCCTAATAAACTCATATTTATTAATAATATCCTATTAACATACAAATTTCAAGTAAAACCCCTCTGATATCAGAAAATGATACCAGAAAAAAAACGCCTGTCGGCGTTTTTATTCTGCATCCGGTTTTTCAACCTGTGCAATTGATGTTTTCTGCATTGGAATTCTACAGTTTTTATTATTACCAAATTCTACAATGACTGTATCATCTGTGATATCGATTACAATTCCATAAAATCCACTGTTTGTCAAAATGCTGTCTCCGACAGCAAGTTCTGAAAGCATTGCCTTCATTCTGTTTTGTTCTTTTTTCTGTGGTCTGATCAATACAAAATAGAAAAAACCTCCAAAAACTACAAGATATCCGAGCAGAACAAATGTATTACTCGGTCCCATTGCTGCGTTTGTTGCTAATACTGCTAAATTCATCTTCGTTCCTCCGTTTAGTCATTTCTGTTCTTATCATTTTTCATCGTATCAAGCTTATGTGCCTTATACGATTCAAATCTGTCTTCATCTAAAGCCAGTCTGATTTCTTCCATCATCATATTATAAAAATATAAATTATGCAATACACAAAGTCTCATTCCGAGCATTTCCTTTGCTTTCAGCAGATGTCTGATATACGCTCTGGAATAATGTCTGCAGGCCGGACATTTACATCCCTCTTCGATCGGACGCTCGTCCAGTTCATAGCACGCGTTAAACAGATTCAGCTTTCCAAAATTCGTATATACATGACCATGCCTTCCATTTCTGCTTGGATATACACAGTCAAAGAAATCCACACCTCGTTCTACGCCTTCCAGAATATTCTGTGGAGTTCCCACTCCCATTAGGTATGTCGGTTTATGTTCGGGCAGATACGGTATCGTCTCTTCAAGTACATGATACATCTCTTCATGTGACTCACCTACAGCCAGACCACCAATTGCATAACCATCCAGCTCCATTTCTTTAATGCGTTTTGCATGTTCAATACGAAGATCTGTAAAAACAGCACCTTGATTAATGGCAAATAAAAGCTGATTTTTATTAATGGTGTCTTCCATTGCATTTCTTCGTTTCATCTCATCCTGACATCGTTTCAGCCATCTTGTCGTACGATCAACAGAGGCCTTTACATATTCATAATCTGCTTTTGAACTTGGGCATTCATCAAATGCCATTGCAATAGTCGAAGCAAGGTTAGACTGAATAGCAATACTTTCTTCTGGTCCCATAAAGATTTTTCTGCCATCTACATGTGACTGAAAATAAACACCCTCTTCTTTTATTTTTCGAAGTCCACTAAGTGAAAACACCTGAAATCCACCGGAATCGGTCAGAATTGGTCTGTCCCAGACCATAAATTTGTGCAGTCCGCCAAGCTTTTTTATGATCTGATCACCTGGTCTGACATGCAGATGATAAGTATTTGACAGCTCTACCTGAGTCCGTATTTCATATAAATCCTGTGTAGAAACAGCACCTTTAATGGCACCGGCTGTACCAACATTCATAAAAACAGGAGTCTGTATGTCACCATGTACGGTATGCAGAACACCTCTTTTGGCTCTGCCGCTTTTCTTTAAAATCTGATACATTATTTCATTCCTATCTGTTCAACGTATTCTTCCAAGGTAATCCCCTGTTGTGTAATCTCTTTTGCTGCATCCACTCCCACATAGCGAAAATGCCATGGTTCGAATTCTATCCCTGTGATGTTTTCTTTTCCTTTTGGATATCTAAGAATAAATCCGTATTCTGCTGAATGCTCTTTTAACCATTTCCCTGCATCTGTTTCTGCAAAGCCTTCATTCAGATCATGATATTCGTTTGATATGATATCCAGTGCAAGTCCGATCTGATGTTCACTCTTGCCCGGAATTGTGACTGCCTGTGAAGCAATTGAATAGGCATCGAAATATGACATGCCACGTGCCATATATTTTTTGATCTTCTTATCAAAAAGAACGGTCTGTCGTCCATAATCACGACTGCCTGAGCATACGCTCAGCATGATACCATCTTTCTGGGCAGCCGCAAACATTTCATTGAGTTCGCCTAATATTCTGACATCTGCCTGAATACTTCCTCTGACTGTTCCAAGTTCAAACTTATAATCTCTTGGTACCATATTCTGCTTATTCACAAGAATCAGTTTCCAGTCATCTTCAAATTCCGGTGTGCTTTCTTTGCCATTCTCATTAATTATGACAGTTTCACCAGGTAGAGTGTTTGTTTCTTCTATTGCATCATCGATACTGTCTTCTGATACACTCTGATATTCCTCTAACTGATAGACCTGTTCCTGTCCCTCTATTGAAAACTGTGCTGTCTGAGAGTCAGCTGTCAGGATTTCTTCCGTTTCCTGATTGGTTCCAAGTCTTTTATCATCTGCCTGCATAATAGCAGAAAAGCTGCTGCTGATTAAAAACACCAAAAGTGCTGCAACGACAACCGTATATTTCCATTTATTTTTCATCAGCTCCAAAAAGAAATGATAGATTGCAAGATAAACTGTAATCAATGCAATGACAATAAATTTCATCTTTGGATGAGATTTCGCCCAATTCTGTAATTTAGGAATGATCACATTTTTGATATACACAGAAAAAAGACCCCTTCCATCATTTTTCTTTAGTTCACATAAATTAGTTTCATGATAACATATTCATGTTAAAATTGCATCATTTATTTTGACAAATCAGATTATTCTGGCTATAATTCATTCAATAGAAACATACAAATAAATTCAATCCGAGGTAAACACTATGAGCGGTTCTGTATATGGTAAAAATTTCACAGTCACAACATGGGGCGAATCACACGGAGCAGGGATCGGCGTCGTAATAGACGGATGTCCTGCCGGGCTGTCCTTATCAAAGGAAGAGCTCCAGTCTTACCTTGATCTTCGAAAACCAGGCATGACTAAATATGCAACTCCACGTAAAGAAAACGATATGGTAGAAATCCTGTCTGGAACATTTGAAGGAAAAACTACAGGTACGCCAATCTCACTGCTTGTGCGTAACGAATCGCAACGTTCAAATGACTATAGTGAGATCGCATCCTATTACAGACCGGGACATGCAGATTATACATTTGATCAAAAATATGGTTTTCGCGATTACCGTGGTGGCGGACGCTCGTCAGCCAGAGAAACTATCGGCCGAGTAGCTGCAGGTGCCATAGCGAAAAAAATACTCTCTTCTCTTTCAATTGATTTATTTGCATACGTTAAGTCAATTGGTCCTGTTGAAGTAAATGAATCGGAATTTGACCGTCTGGCAATCATGCAGAATGTACTTAGAATGCCTGATAATAAACGTGCCGAAGAAGCAGGTGTTTTTTTGGATCAATGCATTAAGGATGGGGATTCATCCGGTGGTATGATAGAATGTAGGATTCTGAATCTTCCTGCCGGAATCGGTGAGCCTGTTTTTGATAAACTAGACGCATGTCTTGCAAAGGCCTGTCTTTCCATTGGTGCTGTCAAATCCTTTGAAATCGGTGACGGAATTCTGGTATCACAATCACTTGGCTCACAAAATAACGATGCCTTTTATTCTGTAGAAGATGAAAATGGCTGCAAGATTAAGAAACGGACCAATCATAGCGGAGGTGTACTTGGCGGCATTTCTGATGGAAGTGATGTTCTGTTTCGTTGTGCCTTTAAACCAACTCCTTCGATCCGTCACACACAAAACACCGTAAAAAATACCGGTGAGAATATTGAAGTATCCATCACCGGTCGTCATGATCCTGTTGTTCTGCCACGAGCTGTAGTCGTTGTGGAATCCATGGCAGCTATTACACTTGTTGATCTCTTATTTGATCATATGCATGCCCAAATGGATCAACTGATTCGTTTTTATCAAACATAATCCTATTTTTCTATTTTCAGAATAACGATACAATTTCCTTTATTCACTCGTAATTCTCTTCCATTCATTACGAGTGTTTTTTTGTCCACATCCACATGAAAGAATGTTGCGGTATCTGACTCATGATTTAAGCTGACCAGATGTCTTGTGTCCGGAAAAACAGCAATGTCTTTTGGATAATCGCCACTGATCGGAAGTACAAATTGTTTGGTCAGAAGTCCGGTTGCTTTATTGATTGAAAACAGACCGACACTATTATCTCCTGCATTTGAACAAAACAGATATTTATTATCGATAGAAAATTTCATGGCACACGCAGCCGAACCACCTGCATGGTATGTGTTTAAAGTAGAAACGGTCTGGATCTTTGTGAATACCGGAAGATCATTTTCAATTTCATATGAATATACATCAATGATATTCTTAAGTTCATGAATGATATAAGCAAATTTTCCGTCTTTTCTGAATTTGATATATTTTGGTGCAGATTCCAGCTCACATCGTACAACATCAATCAGCTTAATCTTTCCATTTTTCTCATCAAACTTATAAATTTTCACATGATCAAGTCCCAAATCTGCCGCACAAAGGAATTTATTATCTCTGGTCATTTTAACACAGCTTACATGTGGTCTGAAATTTCGTTCAGAAATACTTCCCATTCCTTTATGAAATACTTCATCTGTGATTTCTCCGACTCCACCATCTTCTCTGATTCTAAGAACTGTGATTTTCCCATCATGATATCCTGCCACAAAAATGAATTGGTTAGAATAGTCCGTCGAAATATAACAGCCTCTCATTCCATTGATCATCCCTCTGTTGATCGGGCTAAGACCACCATCTGCCTCAATTTTGAATGCCTCAACCCCTAAATCTGTAATCGCATACAAATATTTCAAATGATGAGAAATAGTAAAATAAGAAGAATTCGTAATCGTAACACTGTCTCGTGCTTCCATCCTTCCCTTTTCCACATCTACATCATAGATCTGAATCCCTTTATCGTTATCCTGCGTATAAGTTGCAACATATGC
The DNA here is from genome assembly GCA_012515365.1 of Clostridia bacterium. Next base: position 9,123 of record JAAYYM010000517.1, on the reverse strand, counting down.
AACATATCTGTCATCTGCCATGACTCATTTCCTCCATCTAGTATGCATCTCTGATTCTCGGTACCTCATCAATATGAAGATACTTGGATAAACATTTTATGATCAGATCATGATCTGCCACATGATTCAGACCGGAAACAATTACTGCACCAATCACACCGACCTCTTCAAGCCGGATTGGAAAGCCTCCTCCTGCATTGGCATATTTCATCTCATCCATAAAGATATCGTTCATCGTCCTGTCTGTCTTTTCTAATTTTGTATATAGATATAGACTGCTTGACTCTGTTTCTTTTACCGTATTAAATTTTCGCTCTAACCATTTCTGGTTAATCAGTGTTTTTCCGTCAAAAATGTACTGGAATGGAATCAGTCCGTTGTTCAGTCTGATGCTGACCGCAATATTTAATTCTCTCTTTTTTGCTTCTGTAACGATTAGATTTCCGAGTTCCCATGCATCTGCATTCGTAAAATGGGTAAATTGAAGGATTTCTTCCTGCAATTCCAACAGCTTCATTACCTCATCAAGTGTTTTTTCTTTTTCTTCTGACATTTTGCCGTCCCCTTTCTGATTGCTTTTTTGTTCCTATCTTACGCGGTCAGGGAATCCGACCTTTTTCTGTGCCTTACGTAAGGTTTTTGTTGCAAAATAATTTGCTTTTTCAGCATTATTTTTTATAACCTGATCAATATAATCTTTTTCCTTGGTAAGTTCATTAACACGGTCTTGAATTGGTTTCAAAACAGAAACAACTGCTTCTCCTACTGCAATTTTAAATTCACCATATCCCGAATTTTCAAATTCTTTTTCAATATCCTTTGGTGTTTTTCCGGTACATGCGCTGTAAATATCGATCAGATTGTGTACGCCCGGCTGCTCATCATTATATAAGATCTGTGCTTTTGAATCAGTAACAGCGCGTTTACATTTGCGCATAATGGTATCCGGATCATCAAGCAGATAAATGCTTGCATTTGGATTTTCATCTGACTTACTCATCTTCTTCTCCGGATCCTGAAGACTCATGATTTTTGCTCCGACTTTTCCGATGTATGGTTCCGGGATTGTAAAGACATCTCCATAAATTCCATTAAATCTTTGTGCAATGTCTCTTGTAATTTCAAGATGCTGCATCTGATCAATACCAACCGGCACTACATCTGCCTGGAATAGTAAAATATCTGCCGCCATCAATACAGGGTAATCAAACAAGCCTGCATTAATATTGTCTGCATGCTTAGATGCCTTATCCTTAAACTGTGTCATACGGTTCAGTTCACCCATATAAGTAAAGCAATTAAGAATCCATGCAAGCTCCGCATGTCCTGAAACATGTGACTGATAATAGATACAGTTCTTTTCCGGATCAAGTCCCGCTGCGATATAGAGTGTCAACAATGCTCTTGCTCTTCTTCTAAGCTCTGTTGGATCCTGTCTGATTGTAATGGAATGCAAATCCACTACCGAATAAAAACATTCATATTCATCACTTAAAGTTACCCAGTTTTTCAGTGCTCCCAAGTAATTTCCCAGAGTCAGATTTCCTGTCGCCTGCATTCCGCTAAAAAGCACTTTTTTATCATTGATCATAACATTTCGCTCCTCGTTTATCATTTAAACCAACTTTAATCTTAACACATTTACAACATAAAGACAATCCGCATGCAAACAATATCATAACCCTTTCAAAATCATGATTGATCGTGCCGGCACAATTATTTTTTCCTGATTTTCAAGTGCAGTTCGCTCCTCTTCTATAAAATGAGCACCTGCCTTTTCATCTGTCGTCACTTTTAAATACCACTTTGACCCCTTAGGGAGCTTTGGCAATTGAAACTCATGGATTTCCCAATGCATATTAACGGCAAAATAGAAAAAGCAATCTTCTTTTCTATGTTCATTCACGGCATATTTTCCGCACAGCATTAGCCCAACATGTCGGATATGATTATCAAACCTAGGTCTCCATGGCACATCTGCATGATAAGACAAATCCGGATATCCGCATGAGATATAATCCATAATGCGTAGTTCCTGTGCATTATGAAGGATTGGATGTGCGCGTCTCAATTCAATCAGCTGTTTGGTAAACAGAAAAATATCGTTTGAGAAACTATTCCGTTTCCACTTGATCCATGCAGTTTCATTATCCTGACAGTAAGGATTGTTGTTTCCGTATTGCGTATTAGCAATTTCATCACCGGCATGAAGCATCGGCGTCCCCTGACTGAGAATCAAAAATACCAATGCATTCATCATTTGTTTTTTGCGTAGCTGTAAAACTGCTTTTTTTCTGGATGGTCCTTCAACGCCACAATTCCAGCTGTGATTATAATTATTACCATCTCGGTTTTCTTCCATATTTGTTTCATTATGTTTATAATCATAAGAAACCAGATCAAGCAGCGAAAATCCCTGATATTCCGTTATGTAATTAATAATCCCTGTCTTCGACGGTAACCTTTTGAATCGATATAAAAAGGCCTGCACATAATCTTCATCACTTTTTAGAAAATGTCTGATATCATACATAAATCCATCATTATAGAGTGCGAGATTTTGAAATGATGCGTTTGGCTGATAACATCTGATCTGTTCCATATCAAAATCAAGATAATAGATCTTTGTTTTACTTAGCATCGGGTCAGCCGCAATCATTTCGACCGGGATGTGGTCGCCTTTTAAATGAATCCCATCAATGTGATATTCCTCTACCCAATATGTAAGATAATACAAAATATCATTCGGATTGATATCTTTCGGGAAATAGAACTGCATAATCACTTCTATATTCTCTTTATGCATTGCTTTTACTAAATTTTTGAATGCTGCTGATGCATCTTCTTTTCCTGCATATTTTTGTTTGGGAACGCGATAAAATGCATTGGAAAATCCCCAGTAGTTCATTCGAATTGCTTGATTCTCTGAATCTGAAAAGTCAGGTTTCCCTTCCTTTTGATCCGCATTTAAATCAATGGTATCCTCAAATTCATATGCCGGTAACAGCTCAATCTGATTGATCCCCAAATCCTTTAAATAAGGGATTTTTTCTATCATTCCCTGAAAGGTTCCCTTATGACTCACTCCGGAATCCTTATGCTTTGTAAAGCCGCGCGTATGAACTTCATACATCACCACCTGATTCATTAAAAGAAGTGGTTTCTCATCATTTTCCCAATCAAAATCTGCTGTCACGATCTGATTTCTGCGCATCGGTTCTTCCTTTGTTGCTCCTGCATACTGATTAAATCCGATGGCATATCTGTCACTATAAACAGAGCCATTCAAGATATACTGATACTCATATCCCGATGGCTCAAAAGGTTCTAAAATAACAGAATAAACATCCCCCATAGCAAGATGTTCTTTCATATGAATGATAAGCTCCGGTCTGGCACTTCCTTTATGATAGAGATACAGATCAAACTGATCTGTTTTTTGTAAAGCTGCCACTGTTGCAAGCTGAACACCTTGCTTAACAAGTCCTGGGCCTAACGGTTTCGGTCTTCCTGTGCTGATTTTTATACTATGACTCTTTTGATCTGTCGTTTTTATCATTGTTTTCCTATAAAATCATCTTTCTTTTTTTCGATAACATAGCTTACATCACCAATGGCAGTATGGTCTTTACCTCATCGTGAATACACAAATCTGCCTTTTTATCTGTAAAATGTTCGTTTTTAGAAACCAATACAATGCGATTACCTTTATAATAATTGGTAAAAGTAGACACCATAGGATGAAACAGATTCGTACCAAGCACCATGATCATATCTGCCTGAGCACATACATTTGCAGCCTCTGTCATTCTGTCATTTCTGATCATTTCTCCTTGCAGCTTAATCATCGGTCTGATCGGTGCCTTGCATATCTCACAATGTGGCACGCCTACTGATTTTTTCATATACTCTGCCGTATACCTGCGGTCACACTTCGGACACCTGTTATCATGTATGGTACCATGTAGTTCAATGACATTCTTAAGCCCTGCCTTTACAGCCATACTTTGAATGTTGTGCGTAATACAGGCTGTCAGTTTTCCTGTGCTTTCCAGTCTTTTCAGTGCATCATAAGCAACACTTGGTTCACAATCAAGCTTCAGACATTCATTCCGATAATACTTGAAGAACAATTCCGGTCGCGTATTATAAAACACAGTTGAATATATTTCTTCCGGTGAGTATTTGTATTCTTTTTCAACACGATAAGCTTCTTCATTACTCCATCTGTTGGCAAGACCACATTCCATACCCATTCCGATACCCAACATACAAACGATACTATTGGAATCACGGATCATCTTTTTAAGTTTTTCTAATTTCTCATCATAATCAAGAAATCCTTTATCCAAAGCAGTTCCTCCAAAACCTCATCTTCCATCTGACAACGGTTTGCCTTTTCATATGTTTAGGTTTAAATTTTCCATCTACTATTACTTATTATATGAATATTCTGTTAACTTGTCAACCGCTTCTTACAAATCAGGTGATATATCTGATCTATTCACTTGCTATTTCAAATTGTTTTGTGTAAAATCAAACTAATCAACATGATTATGATTTATGAAAGGAGAAACAAATATGCCAGAAAATCCACAGGAGCTTGATGACGAAGATATGACTGTAGAATTAGAACTTGACGACGGCACCAAAGTCACATGTTCCATTATTACAATTCTTACTGTATCCGAAAAAGATTACATCGTTTTACTTCCATTAGATGAAAAAGGTGAAAATCAAGACGGTGAAGTATGGTTCTACCAGTATAAAGAAGATGAAACTGATCCTGACTCAGAACCAGAGCTTACCTATATCGAAGATGATGAAGAATACGAAGCCGTAGCCGACGCATTCGACGAATTTCTTGATTCCATCGAATTCGAAGACGAAACCTGATATTTCAAACCATCATAAAAAAGAGGAGCCGTTTTTAACGTTATGCTCCTCTTTTTTCATTTGAGCACACCCCATAACCACACACACTCCTAAACTACTCCTTACACCACCCTAATAAAGTTAAGAGAATCTCACAAAAATAAGCAAAAAAGAGAGGTTTAAAAACGCCCTCGCCGAACGTTTTGCTTATTATTGCGAGATTCCCCACAACCAAAATCATTCTCAAAAATCATTCTTATAACAACTCTTCCAACGTCTTCCTAATCTCCTTAATAAACTGCTCACTGTTCAAAGTAATAATCTCATTACTCTCACTGATCAACGCCAAATCCTTTGTCATCTTTCCTGATTCAATTGTATTAATCGTAGCCTGCTCTAGTTTATTTGCAAATCGAACCAGTGCCTGATTCTGATCAAGCTCTCCGCGCTTTCTAAGTGCTCCCGTCCATGCAAAAATAGTTGCAACAGAATTTGTTGAGGTCTCTTCCCCATTCAGATGTTTGTAATAATGTCTTTGTACCGTACCATGCGCAGCCTCGTACTCATATTTTCCTGTTGGAGATACTAAAACAGATGTCATCATAGCAAGAGAACCAAATGCAGACGAAACCATATCACTCATAACATCTCCGTCATAATTCTTACATGCCCAGATAAAGCCGCCTGAAGCCTTCATAACACGAGCCACTGCATCATCGATCAACGTATAGAAATAAGTAATTCCGGCTTTCTTAAACTCATCTTCAAACTCATTCTTATAGATCTCTTCAAAAATATCCTTAAAGGTATGATCATATTTTTTTGAAATGGTATCTTTTGTCGCAAACCATAAATCCTGTTTGGTATCAAGCGCATATTTAAAACAGCATTTTGCAAAGCTTGTAATAGATTCGTCTGTATTATGCATACCTTGAAGTACACCAGGTCCTTTAAATTCATGAATCAGTTCACGTCTTTCCACTCCATCTGCACCGGTAAATACCAGTTCTGCTTTTCCTGGCTGATCGATCTTCATTTCAGAGTTTTTATACACATCGCCATAAGCATGTCTTGCAAGGGTAATCGGTTTTTTCCATGACTTAACCATTGGAGAAATGCCCTTAACTGTAATTGGTGCTCTGAACACAGTACCATCAAGAATGGCACGGATTGTTCCATTTGGACTTTTCCACATTTCTTTTAACTGATACTCCTTCATACGTGCTGCATTCGGAGTGATCGTTGCACATTTAACAGCAACTCCTTATTTTTTTGTAGCCTCTGCTGATTCTACTGTTACCTTGTCGTCAGTAGCGTTTCTGTTTTCGAGTCCGAGATCATAATACTCTGTGTTCAACTCAATAAACGGAACTAATAACTCATCCTTGATCATTTTCCACAGAATTCTTGTCATCTCGTCCCCATCCATCTCTACTAATGGGGTTGTCATTTTAATTTTGTCCATCGATATGCTCCTTTAATTATAATGATATATTCAAATCAATACAGGTTTGCGTAATCATGCTGATCAGTTCATCATTTGTCAGAACTGTCACACGACCACTGTCATATTCTGCATCCACTTCGTTTTTTATCTTCTTCACAAGATCTGAATTCTTATTAACACGACGTCCCTCTGGAAGCTTGTAATAAGTATTGATCCAGTGGGCAATACCGGCAAGTCCTGACGTATTAGACACTGCACATAAAACAGGACGATTTAAGAATTTATCAGTGTCAAAAATGTTATAAATTTCTTCATTTTTCAAAAGACCATCCGCATGGATACCAGCTCTTGTCACATTAAAATTCTCGCCAACAAACGGTGTTCTGGACGGAACCCTATAACCAATCTCTTTTTCATAATACTCCGCAAGCTCTGTGATCACTGTAGTGTCCATACCATTTAGATCACCCTTTAGCTGTGCATATTCAAATACCATAGCTTCCAGCGGCGTATTTCCTGTTCTCTCACCAATACCAAATAAAGATGTATTAACACCTGCACAGCCGTACAGCCATGCGGTTGTAGAATTAGCCACAGCTTTATAAAAATCATTATGTCCATGCCACTCCATCAAATGAGGGGGTACTCCGGCATGTTTATTGAGCCCATAAATAATTCCCTGCACAGAACGTGGAATAACTGCACCTGGATAATTAACACCATAGCCCATCGTATCACAGGCACGTACTTTAATTGGAATGCGATACTCTTCCATCAGCTTCATAAGCTCCAGACAGAACGGAATTACATATCCATAAATATCTGCTCTTGTAATGTCCTCAAGATGACATCTTGGGCTGATTCCTGTTTCCAGACACTCTCTTACGATGCTTAAATAATGATTCATCGCTTTTCTTCTGTTCATCTTAAGTTTATAGAAAATATGATAGTCAGAACAGCTGACTAAAATCCCTGTTTCTTTCATGCCAAGATCTTTTACCAGCTGAAAATCTTCTTTACTTGCACGAATCCAGCTTGTAATTTCAGGGAACTGATAACCTCGTTCCATACATTTATAAACTGCATCACGATCCTTCTTGCTGTAAAGGAAAAATTCACTTGCACGGATCATTCCTTTTGGACCGCCTAACTTATGCATATAATCAAAGATTGTAACAATCTGCTCTGTCGAATAGGGGGCACGTGACTGCTGTCCATCCCGAAATGTAGTATCGGTAATCCAGATCTCCTTTGGCATATTATGTGGCACGATTCGGTCATTAAATGCAATTTTGGGAATCTCATCATACGGAAAAAGATTTCTAAATACATTCGGTGTATCAACATCAGCGAGAGGATACATTTTTTCCTCTAATTCCAAAAGATTATTTTTTTCATTCATCTGCACTTGTCTGCTCTCATTTACTGCCATTTCATCCACCCCTTCTGTTGAAAAAAATCACACAACATACTTATTATACTAGTCGTCACGAAAAAATCAACTAATATCTTAGTTCTTCTTGATTCTTTTTTTACTGATTAAACATAAACAGATAGACATCAGTGCCAGTACGAAAGCAACGATCCACTTCATTTTTACCGGAGCTGCTCCTTTTGTCAATTGTTTGACAACAATGTCTGTATGCTGTAAAAATGCCTGTCCATCTGTACTGATAACTGTCGATGTTTCTGTCAGTTCAAAAGCCGGAACGGTATAGAATGCAAATGCTGAAAAATGACTGACTACAAACTTGATACATTTGATACCATCCTGTTCTACCAGCCCTGAAGATAATGGTTCGAGTTTTCCATTTGAATCAACTGTTGCTACCTTTACCTGTTCAGGGTTTGCGAATTGTGACGGAAGCGGCATGGTGAGTTCCATTTTATTTTGAGCCATCTTTTTAATCGGAATCATATCAATCGCACCATACATACTGATATCCATTGGAAAAATTGTCATTCCGTTAATTGAGGAATAGTGATTTGCCAATGCCATATTCATTTGATTCGATGCCTCTTCTTTATTTGAAATGACCAGCATATATGGATCTGTATGATCATTTAAGGAAGCGGACGCTGTCTCAATATGCTCAATTCTTTCATCTGAAGAATATATAAAAACAGGATCATCCAATGTATAGGCAGAGCCCGGTGTCGATGTCACCGGAACACGATTCAGTAATTCTGTCAGATCATCAGCCGCATTCCCGGTCAGATCAATCCCAGTCAGATGAAGTCCACTCCACGATTCTACGGATTGATAATCATCAAATGCTTCCGGTCTGACTGCCGTCATCAGGTATGGCTGTTGGTTAATTGTCGCCCGTGAGTTAAGTCTTGCTATGCCATCTGCAGCATCAGGCTCAACTGTACATTTTATCAACTCCAGCTGTCCAGGTTCTGTACCCTCAGGGAGCTTTGAAACTTGATAGACCATCCCACGAAAACCGTTTTGATTACAATCAAGTATGGTATTGGTAAGCTGTGTTGTATCTGCAGATATAACCGCCGTATGCACACCATTAAATGCTGCTGTGCGCATGTCACTTCCGGATAGTCGGGTTGCTGTTTCATTAAATGTTACATTAGGAAGTATAGTGCCGTCGAAAATTACAGTCTGCAGCGGATATCCGTTACCCGTCATATCAAATGCTCCGAGTCCGATCGAGGCAACACCCGATGGTATTTCCACCTGTGAAAATGCACAGTCTTTAAATGCGCGGTCCTCTATTGTTACCAGATTAGCTGGCAAATTCATTTCCTTTAGCATATGACATCCATGAAAAGCATCTTCTCCG
>JAAYYM010000516.1 GCA_012515365.1 Clostridia bacterium | reverse complement strand
AGCCTGCATCACATAAACATTAGAAATATGACTTTTGATTTCTTCACTTTCCGGTTTTAATTCTAATGCCTTTCGATAGGCCTCTAGTGCTGTGTTATAATCCTGGCTTTCTAGTGCTGTATTTCCCTCTTCCAGTATTTTAACAATCTTATTTGCCGGAGATAAATAAGACGCCAATACATAGATTCCCGCTAATATGACAAATAAAACAATCACTGCAATTGCTACTGTTAATACGATACTCCATGTTTTTTTCGGATTACTCTTTACGGTCTCCTTTACCTCTTGATTCTTTTTAACTTTAACACGTCTTACCCTTTTTTTTACTTTTACCTCTTTACCCACGTTATACTCCTCATGTCTCTATATATTCTCAATCTGCCAGTCAATTTCTTTCAATCCGTTACTTTTCAAAAATTCATTCGTTTTACTAAATGGTCTGCTTCCAAAAAATCCTCTGTATGATGATAATGGACTTGGATGCGGTGCCTTTAATATTAAGTGTTTGGGATTATTCAACATCACTGCTTTATTCTGTGCCGGTCTTCCCCATAAAATAAATACAATGGGACGATCCTCTTGATTCAGACGTTCTATCGCTGCATCAGTAAACTGTTCCCAACCAATTCCATGATGGGAATTTGCATGATGTGCTCTTACAGTCAGCACAGTGTTAAGCATCAAAACTCCCTGTTTTGCCCACTTTGTCAGATATCCGTTATTGGGAATGTCGCAGCCAAGATCATCATGAAGCTCCTTATAGATATTAGCCAAAGATGGGGGAATATCAATTCCAGGTTTTACAGAAAAACATAACCCATGTGCCTGTCCCACATCATGATAAGGATCCTGCCCTAATATCACGACCTTTACTTCGTGTAATGGAGTCAGATGGAACGCATTAAAGATATCATCTGATTTGGGAAATACCTCATGTGTCTGATACTCCTCTACTACTTTGTGATGCAGTTCTTTGTAATACGGTTTTCTAAACTCACCCTGCAATGCCGTGAGCCAGTCATTTTGTATTGCCGGCATATCACCATCTCCTATAAACGGACGGGAATCCCGCGTCCTTCCAAATACTGTTTTAAATCTTTAATCCCTAGCTCTTTATAGTGGAATAAAGACGCTGCTAATACAGCATCTGCTTTACCAATAGTCAACGCATCATAGAAATGTTCTTTCGTACCTGCTCCGCCAGATGCAATCACCGGTATCTTTACATTTTCAGAGATGAGTCTGGTCAGTTCAAGATCATATCCTGACTTTGTTCCATCACAGTCCATACTAGTCAGAAGGATTTCACCTGCTCCCATTTTTTCAACTTGAATGGCCCATTCAATGGCGTCTTTTCCCACATCAATACGTCCACCGTTTTTATAAATATTCCATCCGCTTTTGTCTGGTCTGCGTCTTGCATCGATTGCTACTACTACGCACTGACTACCGAATTTATCCGCAGCATCGCTGATCAGCTGTGGATTGTTAATTGCTGATGAATTGATAGAAATTTTATCCGCACCTTCTCTTAAAATCATGCGAAAATCATCCACACTTCTAATCCCACCGCCTACCGTAAATGGAATGAAAACCTTTTCAGCAACTGCTCGTACCATATCAATTACTGTATTTCTTGCATCGCTCGATGCAGTAATGTCTAAAAAAACAACCTCATCCGCACCTGCCTTATCATATGCTGCTGCTATTTCCACCGGATCTCCCGCATCCTGCAGATTTACAAAATTAACACCTTTTACAACTCTGCCCGCATTTACATCCAGGCAGGGTATTATTCGTTTCGTATGCACCTATTTTCCTCCTAAAGTCTATCTATAAAAAATCTAGAGTTCAATAAAATTCTTCAACATTAACAAACCGGCTTCTGAACTTTTTTCCGGATGGTACTGACATGCATACACATTGTCTTTCTCCACTGCTGCATGAATTGAAACACCATATTCCGTAACTGCTTTGACAACACTGATGTCCTTTGCCTTTGCATAATAAGAGTGAACAAAATATACGTATGCACCTTCCGATACACCTTTAAATAATTTACCCTGATTCATTAAGTGAAGAGAATTCCATCCGATATGTGGTATTTTTAATCCCTCGCCATCAGGAATCCTGAGTATTTTTCCTTCTAACAAGGAAAGACCTTTCACTCCCGGACTTTCTTCGCTTTCTTCAAATACAAGCTGCTGTCCAAGACAAATTCCTAGAAAAGGGGTTCCCTTGTCGACTACTTTATGAATGGTTTTTTCAAGATCATATTCTCTGATTTTTCCCATTGCATCACCAAAGCATCCGACACCTGGAAGGATTACTTTTTCAGCATCAAGGATCGTCTGATGATCCCTCGTAACAACTGCCTGTGCTCCAAGATATTCAAGTGCTTTCTCAACACTTTTAATATTGCCTGCATCATAATCGATGATTGCTATCATCTATTTTATACCTCCCATTAATATGTTCATTACACCATTACCTCTGCATTTTATCGTTCGTTTCATGTCCATTTCGTTACACTTCATTATGTAATATTACATTTCATTGAGCAGAATAATTCGTAAATAATTCGTATTGATTATTTCGTACGAATTAGCTTACCAAGCCAGCTACTGCATTGATTTCTGCTAATTGTTGTTCCGTAGGTCGTGCATCTACATAGTTGTT
>JAAYYM010000515.1 GCA_012515365.1 Clostridia bacterium | reverse complement strand
TGAGAACCTATATGCAAGGACTTCCTGATTCTCTTGAAGAATCTGCTCAGCTTGATGGTGCAGGCTATGCGACAGTATTCATAAAAATCATTTCTCCATTATGTAAACCGGTATACGCAACAATTGCATTATTTGTAGCTGTATATCAGTGGAATTCATGGTTTGATGCAATGCTTTATAATCGTATGAGCGAAAACTATACGACTTTACAGTATGAGTTGATGAAGCTTCTGTCTACGGTCATGAATCAAAGCGGAAGTGCGGATGCCATGAAGAATTCCATGACCTCTGTGACTCCTGTTTCGATCCGCGCAGCAGCAACCATCCTCACAATGCTTCCTATTGTTTCACTCTATCCGTTCCTGCAACGATATTTTGTAACAGGACTTACCATCGGAGGAGTAAAGGAGTAAATAAAAAAATGATAAGTAGAGAATCTGTCGGAATAGCCGGCAGATTCTTTTTTATAGTTTTGAAACAGATGTTAACTGTGGTATACTTAAAAACAGATGAATTCAAAGGAGGCATTTCTTATGCTTGAATTAAGAGATCTACATTGGACAACACCAGATGGTACGGAAATTATAAAGGGTGTCAGTTTATGCGCAGTACGTGGAAAACTGACTGTCATCACAGGTCCGAATGGTGGTGGTAAAACGTCGATTGCCAAGTTAATAGCCGGATTGTCGATACCTACTAAGGGAAATATCATACTTGATGGACAAGATGTTACAAATAAAGATATTACGGAGCGGGCTTTAGCAGGAATTGCTTATGCATTTCAACAGCCGGTAAGATTTAAGGGGATCACGGTGAGACAGCTGTTAGAACTGGCAGCCAAACGAGAACTTAAAGATGGAGAAATCTGTGAGATCCTTGGGAAAGTCGGTCTGTGTACGAAAGAATATTTAAACCGTACGATTGATGCCAGCCTTTCGGGTGGTGAAAGTAAACGAATTGAGCTCGCAAGTGTTTTAGCGAGAAAAGATGTCAAGGTGACAGTATTTGATGAGCCGGAAGCCGGAATTGATCTATGGAGTTTTACCAGTCTGATCGAGGCATTTAAGGACTTGAAGGCAGAGCGTGATGGTGCACTCTTAGTCATTTCACATCAAGAGAGAATTTTGGAAATCGCAGATGAAATCGTTGTGATTGCAGATGGAAAAGTGCGTGTGGCAGGAAGCCGTGAAGAGGTTCTTCCGATGCTGATGAATAATGAAAAGCAGAGAAGCTGTCCGCTTGGAAAGAGGGAGGCATAGGGATGAACGAAATTACGAAGAAACTGCTCAGTGAAGTATCTGACTGGGATGGATCGTCCTTTGAGGGCGCTTATAATATAAGAGAAGATGGCGGATGCGCAGGACGTCAGTCATCGGAGCATATACAGATCAAATCAAAGGAAGGAAAGCCAGGACTCGAAATATATATTAGTAAAGAGGCAAAAAATGAAACAGTATATATTCCGGCATGTGTGACGCATGGTGCTGTAGATGATCTGGTATATAATGATTTTTATGTGGCAGCAGGTGCAGATGTTACCATTTCTGCAGGCTGTGGCGTGCATAATGATAGTGACGAAAGTGCCAGACATAATGGAATTCATCGGTTCTTTATAGAAGAGAATGCACATGTTTTATATAAAGAAAAGCATGTCGGTACCGGAACAGGGAGCGGTGACAGAAAGATAGACCCGGTGACAGAAATCGTATTGGGTGAAGGTGCTGTCCTTGAAATGAATACTATGCAGATCGGTGGGGTGGATCGTACAAACAGAAAAACAGTTGCAACACTTAAAAAGAGAGCGCAGCTGATTATCCATGAAAGTCTGCTGACTGATCATGAAGAGGAAGCTATTACGGATTTTCTTGTGACGATGGAGGGAGAGGAATCTAGCGTTAATCTGATTTCCAGATCTGTAGCAAAGGGAAATTCAAAGCAAAATTATCATTCCAGCATCATCGGAAACTGTAGATGCAGCGGACATTCAGAGTGTGATGCCATTCTTGTAGATCGTGGAACTGTGCAGGCGGCGCCTGAGTTATTCGCAGGAGATATTGATGCTTCTCTGATCCATGAAGCAGCCATCGGAAAGATCGCAGGTGAGCAGATTATAAAACTACGAACTTTAGGATTAACAGAAACACAAGCAGAAGAAAAAATCATTGAAGGATTTCTTCAAGGTTGATTTTCTACTTTCTGTTTCAAGAGTTTTAAGAATAAATCAGCAGCAGCAGAAAGTATCTGGTATTTTTTCCAGACAAAGCTAAGACTGACATTTACAGAGGGAGACAGTGGACGAAAACATAGGACACTGTCTCCTGTTGTATTGATTAAATTGTCTAAGCAAAGAACATAGCCAAGTCCTTCTTCTACCAAAATGGAGGCGTTGTAAAGCAGATTATAGGTTGCTACGATATTCAGATCTTCGGCGTGTTCACCAAACCAGTCTTTGATATGGTCAAAGGATTTGGTTTGGCCGGAACAGATCAGAGGAAGCATATACAGATCGTCTGGTACAATGACAGATTTTGTGGCAAGTGGGCTGTCTTTTTTCATTAATACACCCCATGTATTTTGTACAGGAAGTCGGATTTCATTATATTTTTTCAAATCACAGGGTTCGATCAGAAGCCCAAAATCCAGCAAACCTTTGTCAAGACGCTCCATAACATCATCTGCATTTCCACTGAACAGGTGATATTTGATCCCAGGATAATCCCTGATCAATTCTTCGGCAGTATCTGCCAGGATTCGAATGGATTCTGTCTCAGCGCTGCCGATGTGGATACTTCCGCGGATGATTTCATCCGGTCTTGCTATTTCGAGTTCAGTTTTATGAATCAGTGTTACGACTTCCTCAGCACGCTGTCTGAGTAGTGTGCCTGCTTCCGTTAATGATATAGAGCGACTTCCGCGTATGAAAAGCTGTGCTCCAAGCTCTTCTTCCAAATCATGAATCTGGCGCGACAATGTGGGCTGAGATAAATGCAGGGCATCGGCTGCTGCTGAAATGCTTCCTTCCCTCGCTACAGCCAAAAAATAACGTAAAACACGGACTTCCATCTGACTTCCTCCTCATGTTAGGTAATTGCGAAACTCACAATCTTAAGAACAGATTTCATACATTTACACAAAATAAGTGTGGAGTCAAAACGTCCTCGACACGCGTTTTTGTGTAAATGTATGAAATCGCTCTACAAATGAAATTGTTTTGCAATTGCCTGGATTATTCATATTATAACAGATTAAAGTATGCTTGAAAAGCATAGTGCCTATCAGATATAAGTATTTGATATAGATAAAGGTGGAGCATATAATAACGGTAAGGATGATAACACTTATTTTGAGGCATGGCCGGAATTAGGAAAGTTGAGGTAGCTATATGAAGAACTATACAGAACAGAAATTTGTTGGTGAGAGAGCGTTATTCCAAAGCAGAGATTTGGAATTATCATATTGTACATTTGCAGATGGGGAATCTCCATTGAAGGAAAGCAGAAATTTGGAAATTGATCATTGCCTGTTTCAATGGAAGTATCCGATATGGTATAGTGAGAATGTAGAGATTCAGGATAGTACAATGTTTGAGATGGCAAGAGCGGGCATCTGGTATACCAATCATATCAAACTGGAGCGTGTGACTTATCAGGCCCCGAAAGGATTCCGCAGGTGCACAGATCTTGCATTAACGGATGTGACGATCCCAAATGCTGCAGAGACATTATGGAACTGCGATCAGGTTACTATGAAAAACGTAACAGCAAAAGGGGATTATTTCGCAATGGGAAGTACGAATATGAATATAGAAGATTTTACACTTGTCGGAAACTATTCATTTGATGGTGCAAAAAATCTGGAGATTCGAAATGCAAAACTGATTTCTAAAGATGCTTTCTGGAACAGTGAGAATGTCATTGTGTATGACTCTTTCATTTCCGGCGAATATCTTGGATGGAATTCAAAAAATGTGACATTTATAAACTGCACCATCGAAAGCGAACAGGGAATGTGTTACATGGAACAAGTCAAACTGGTGAATTGTAAACTGCTGAATACCAATTTAGCGTTTGAATATTCTACAGTAGAAGCTGATATTGACAGTGAAATTGATAGTGTCAAGAATCCATATAGTGGATCAATCACAGCAAATAAAATAGGAGAACTGATTTTTGATAATCCGGAAATGAATCAGGATGATACGGAAATTGTTCAAAAAAAGCAGATGATCAGACAAGCTGGATAGATATGTACTGACAGGGGGAAGACAGAAATGGAACATCAGGATGGGAAAGAAGAACTCATACAAAATCTGCGTGATGCAGGCTGTACAGACGGTGTCATAAAGGAGTATTTAAAATATGACGAGTGTAAGTGCTGCAATATGCTTTTGTGCATTTTAAATAAGCAGCGTAATAAGCTTCTTGAAAATATCCACAAAGAACAAAAAAAATTAGATTGTCTGGATTATCTGATTTATAAAATCAAGGGAGGACCTCGTTGTGGCTGAAACATATAATTTTGATCAACGTGAAGATAGAAGAAGATACCATAGCATGAAGTGGGCAGTTGGTGAAAGTGAACTTCCGATGTGGGTGGCTGATATGGATTTTAAAGCTCCACCTGCAGTCATAGATGCAGTTAAAAAGCGAGCTGAGCATGGAATATATGGCTATTCCGTCATTCCAGATGAATTTTATGAATCAATGATCGGATGGTGGGAGAGACGCCATCAGTTTCAGATTGAGAGAGAATGGATGATTTTCTGCAGTGGCGTGATCTCGGCAGTTACCTGTGCTGTAAAGCGTTTAACGAATCCGGGAGACAAGGTGTTGGTACAGACGCCTGTTTATCACATTTTTTTTCATTCCATTGAAAATCATGGACGACATGTTTTAGAAAATAAATTACATTACGAAAATGGGGCATATCGGATAGACTTTGAGGATCTTGAGCAAAAACTTTCTCATCCGCTCACAAAAATGATGATCCTATGCAATCCTCAAAATCCGGCAGGAATCATTTGGAGTAAGGAAGAGCTGTTAAGAATCGGAGAATTGTGTGAACGTTATCATGTTGTACTCCTCTCTGATGAAATCCATTGTGATCTTGTCATGCCTGGTTTTTTGTATACACCGTATGCATCAGTGTCAGAACTTTGTAAACAAAACAGTATCACCTGTATTTCTACGAGTAAAACCTTTAATCTGGCAGGTTTAAATGCTGCTACTGTTGTGATCCCAAATGAGGCACTCAGACAGATCATGGATCGTGGCCTGAATGCAGATGAGCTTGCAGAACCAAATGCATTTGCGATAGATGCGGTCATAGCTGCCTATACGACACAAGATCAATGGGTTGATGATTTAAGAATTTATTTGCAGGAAAATAAAAAATATGTGCGTGAATTTTTAGAGA
>JAAYYM010000514.1 GCA_012515365.1 Clostridia bacterium | reverse complement strand
TTGGTAGATCGCTTTTTCGATACTGTTACGCTACTGGTTATTTTGATACCGTTTGAACTGTTTGTGACAGGGAAATTAACACTGGTTACAGGTATTCTTACAGCATTTGCGATACTGGCCGTTTTCTTGTTTATTGTTTTCCCCGGCATTTATGGATATTTGAATAAATATATCATAATAAACAAAACATCGAAGCGTTCTATGACGGCATTAAGAGGATTAGAAATAGCAAAGACATGGTATCAGCACGTGCGTGATTTGGTAAGAGGCAGATATGCTCTGATCGTATTGCTGTCATGCGCAGCATGGATTGTGGAAATCGGTGTTTTGTGGTGTCTGGCCCAAATGCGTGGCATGCTTTTTACGGCCACGGCGTTTTCGGATTATATTGCAACGATTTTTATGTCGGGCAGAAGCAGACTGTTGGTGGAATATACCATGATTGGAGCTACTATCATTGCATTTGTGACAATTGTGGGTTACATCATTTATTACACGAGAAGATACATACAACGTAAGGCAGGTGAACAACGATGAAGGATATTATCATCATATATGATGACAGCAGAAAACCAAATCAGGAAATCAGAAGTATTACCGGAGAGAAGACCTTCGGTGATACGATTTTTAAGCGGGTTACGTTAAAAGAACGTATGAAACAAGAACTACTGCGATTTTCACATATCAGAAGTTTTATGACATATCAAAAGGCGGAAAATTTCAATAACGTTTCATTGAGTGCAGTGGCAGCAGGAAATACTTGCTCCGTATTGCATTTGTTTTCAGACTGTGGATTAAGAAATCGTGAAGCATTAAAAGTATTGTTGGAGAAGGCTGGCTTTATTAACGAGAATTTTGTAGCAATGTGTGATGATAAAATTGCACTTGCGATGTTTGCGGATGTATCTGCATACTTGGATTTTTTGAATCGTAATGTCTTGTCAGGAGAACAGGAAACGGTGTCGGACGCACTTGAGACGGTGCAGTTTGAGAAAATTTCAACAGAAGCGTTTGTAGATTTGTCAAATATTAATCATTTCAGACAGTTTATAACCGGCGGTTTTGATGCAAGGTTTTTTAATGTGCTTGCAGGGGATGAATTTACGGTGACTAAACAGTCCGAAAATAAGAAAAAGATTAAGCGTGAGTTCGAGTATTATTACTTATTGCCTGAGAATATGAAAATGTGGTATGTGATGCCGTTTCATTATGTGGAAGATGAACAGAAAGCTTCTTATATGATGGAACGTTATCATATGACCGATATTGCAATCCGGTATGTTCATGGAGCAATTACACAGGATGAATTTAGAGATATATTGGATAAATTGTTTTACTTTCTGAAAAACCGTAAGGAGAAAGAAGTGCCACATGAGATTTATGCAGAAAATGCAAATGAGCTGTATCTTAAAAAGGTTGAAAACAGGATTGAGCAGTTGAAACAGTCAAAGTCCTTTGAAAAACTCAATCGTATGATACAGACGGGTACGGAATTTGAAGGAATGGACGATATCATAATTTGGTATCGGAAGATTTATGACGCAATTGTTTCGAAGAAATCTTTTAGAAACGTGTTGGTAGTGGGTCATGGGGATTTGTGCTTTTCAAACATCTTATACAGCAGGGAAGCTTCGCTGTTGAAATTGATTGATCCCAGAGGGGCACTGAGCGAAGAAGAATTGTATATGAATCCTTATTATGATATGGCAAAACTCTCTCATTCCATATGCGGATATTATGATTTCTTTAACAGTGATTTGTTTGAAATATCACTGGAGGATGGACTACAATATAAACTTACGGTATTGGGAGAAGCGGACAATGCAGTATATCGCAACATCTTTATGGAATATTTGGAGCAATATGGAGTTGATTATGCATTGATACGCTTATATGAGGCATCATTATTTTTATCGATGCTGCCCTTGCATATTGACAGAGAAAAGAAAGTCTTTGGATTTATTCTGAATGCAATTCGAATTCTAAAGGAGATAGAACCGAAATGAAATACGAAGGAATGAGCTTCATATTTGATGTGGACGGTACGCTTTGTCCAATTAAGAAAAGGGATGAAGAATATGCGGATTTGGTGCCATATGTCGAAATGATAGAAAAGTTGCGTGAATATAAAGCCGGTGGTGCTAAAATAGTACTTTTTACATCCAGAAATATGAACAGCTACGGAGGTAACATTGGACTGATTAATGCCAATACAGCTAAAGTGATGACAGCATGGCTCGACAAGTGGGAAATCCCGTATGATGAAATCATTTATGGAAAACCATGGCCGGGACACAATGGATTCTATGTGGATGACAGAACGGTTCGCCCGGATGAGTTCTTGAATATGAGCGTGGATGAACTGAACGAATTATGCAGAAAGAGCAGGTGTAAGTAAGCACATGATGACAATCGTAATTACCATGGCAGGACTTGGCTCCAGATTTAAGCAGGCAGGGTATGAGATGCCGAAATACATGATAGAAGCACACGGAAAGACCTTATTTGAGTGGTCAATGGAAAGTCTTGCGGGATTTAATGCAGAAGATAATTCCTATATTTTCATTGTACGTAGGGAAGATAATGCTTCAAATTTTATTTGTGAGACATGTCATGAGATGGGAATTGCTAATGTGCAAGTCATTGAAATTGATTATTTGACAGACGGTCAGGCAACAACAGCGTTATTAGCCAAACAATATTGGGACTCACAATCTGCACTTTTGATTTATAACATTGATACATATGTGGAAGCGGGAGAAATGAATGAAAACCAGATTACAGGGGATGGATTTATTCCTTGTTTTCATGCGGATGGTGAACATTGGAGTTTTGTGAAACTTGATGAAGCGGGGAAGGCTGTTCTGGTACGTGAAAAGGAGCGCATTTCCGATAACTGTACGCTGGGTGCATATTACTTTAAGACCTGCAAACTGTATGAACAATTATATAACGAGTATTATTCTCAAAATGAAAATCTGGAAAAGGGAGAAAAGTATGTTGCACCTCTCTATAACTACCTGATTTCAAAGGGTGGCGATGTTAGAATATCAATTGTGGATTACAGTAAAGTGCATGTACTTGGAACACCTGAAGAATTAAGAATATTCGAGGAAAATTATGAATGTTAAATCGCGACTTAACAAACAGAATATAGAGCGCGGTATCAACTATCTAAAGAGAAATGGAATCAGAGAGGCATTTTTTAAGGCATCTGAGCGATTGTCGCGTGATGAGGATGAAGCGGATTATGCCAATTGGCTCGGTATTCATCTGCCGGACGAAGAGGAACTGATGCGTCAGAGAAAGCATGTTTTTCTGAATGAATACAAAATCAGTATTCTGGTTCCGACCTATGAGACCAATCCGTTTTTTTTGCGTGAAATGATAGAGTCTGTTTTTGAACAGAGTTATCAAAAATGGGAACTTTGTATTGCTGACGGCAGCCGTTCTGACATCGTGAAGAACTGTGTGATGGATATGGTTGGCAGGTATGCTGATGTAGTCTGCGGACAGCGTATTAAATA
>JAAYYM010000064.1 GCA_012515365.1 Clostridia bacterium | reverse complement strand
TTATTCAGATGGAAAAGTCTGCATAGATGAAACCCTGAATATTATCGGTGACAAAATGTATTCAGATGTGACCTTTATTGATGGAGATACCTCAGAGGAAACAAAGCAGTTAAAAAGCACTAGTGAAGAGGATGAAGACTGTGATTATGCAAGATATGATTTGAATGGAGAAGGAAAAGCATTATTTTGTTCTGCATTTGAAGGATCTATGAAGGCAGAGGAAGCAAGTACCGAAGGCAGTGTTATAACAGCAGATACTCAGGTTGAAAAGACAGCTGATGGATATAAGATGTCCATTGTAAGTGTCAATAAAATGGCTATGGACGGAGCACCAAATCCAGATGTAACCAAGATGTTAGTAAACATGGATGTGGATTCGTCTTATCGAATTACTCATTATGATATTTATTCCGTTCACCAGGACTATCAGTTAACCGTATACGGTACTTGGGAGTCTGGCGATTTAGAGCATGGAGCTTCAGTATCTGCAATAGCAGAACCTGCAGATGCATCTGAATATACAGCAGAGTAAAAAAAGAATAGATAAAAGGCGGTTTGCAATTGGCAAATCGCCTTCTCTATTGATTGGAATATGATATGATTCCCCTAAAATCGCTGGAGGTAGGTATGAAACAGTTATTTATGATAGATATGCATAATTATCAGGACTGCACAAAGGTTTTTGAGTGTTATCATTCTCGTGCAGTGATCTGCGTCGATGGTCAGTATGCAATGCAGATAAGCAGTATCGGAGAGTATCGGTTTCCGGGAGGTCGTCTGGAGGAGGGTGAAAGCCCAAGACAGGCGTTAATTCGTGAGGTGAAGGAAGAAACAGGATTGTTGGTTTGTCCAGATTCCATACAGGAAATTGGAGAGGTTGTAGAGCTGCGTAAGGATCCATTTGCAAGTGATACGAAGTATATCTGCCATAACTATTATTACAAGTGTAAAGTAAAAGAAGAAACTGGAGACCCCTGTCTTTCTGAAAAAGAGAAGAGAATGGGGTTAAGGCTTACCTGGGGCTCAATTACTGATATGATACAAAAGAATAGGAATCTAAATTTACCAGAAGAGAGAATCAGGGATACACTTTTTATGGAGAGAATAATTAATAACTGATGCAGCAATTGCAGTCTATACAACAGTATGGATGCTGACTGGAAGAAACTCTAGTCGGTTTTCTGTATTAGTATGGAAATTACCATGGATAAGTGTTACAATTCTGAAAAGGTAGTGATTTCTAAATAATGTAATCATCAAATCGTGTAAGAGGAGAAAAGGATGGATCGTGATCTGGACAGATCGATGAGAAAATCGATACGAGAAGATAATGTGAATCAAATACAGGAGCTGTTAACAGCTAATCCGGGACTGTTGAATGAAAGATGTTTGGTGGGTTCCTGGCTTAATTACGCGTCAGATGTAGATAGCCTGCAATCGGTTGTGTTTTTTGTAAAAGAGGGATTGGATGTAAATGATAAGGGAAAAGAAGACCTTTATTTACCAATATTAAATGCCATTCGTAATAAAAATATCAGTATGCTTCGTTTCTTATGTGAAAATGGAGCGGAGTTTGAGCTAAATAGCATGAAACTTAATCCATTGATGTTTACCATTACACATGGAAATCTGGAAATAGCACAGTATCTGGTCAGTACAGGGATGGATTTGACAATAAAATGCGAGGATCAATTTGGTTATTTGACAGATGTGGTAGATTATTCGAAACGGTTTAACACAGAAATATACGAGTATTTGAAAGAAATATCAGGAAAAGAAGGAGATGATTTTCCGACACCTCTGACATTTGAACTGAAATATGATAGAAATGAAGCACATGTTATCGATCCGAAAATCCTTACCGAAAAATTTGAGGCTGCAATCAAGGATATAATAGCGCTGTTTCTTAAGAAGTATCCAGACAAAGAAATACGAGCTATGTCATTTTGGCTGCATCTTAATTCGGACTCTAAGGAATGGAGATATTTAGTAGAACCAGTTATGCAGACGGAAGAAGGGCTTCAAGAGATCATAGATAAATATCAAAAATTAGATAATTATGATATCAGAATGCATCAATACATACCGGTGGAATTCAATGGTATAACACTCAAGGCATGTGAAACATGGACGGAGGGTATTAAAGATTTACAAAAATATCTGTATCGGAATTGTCTGAATGTTAGAGATAACGACATAGAGGATGCTCTTTATATGAAACAAAAGGAAATCGCGCTTGAACAGAACAAAATGATTGATCAGATATTTGCTCAGACTGTTGCAAGCTTGCGAAAACAGCGTCTGTTTGTAGATGGTACAGATCATGAATTTTATGTGTTTCCTTTTACGACAGAGGATGATAAGAAGGAGAATTATCTTCCGAATGCGTTGATCATGAATGAGGGACTTGAAATGGATGATTATGTGGAATACATGCATGTATTTTTATAAATTGACCGATATGATGTCGAATGATAGAATGATAAATAAGAATGAACACGAAGATGCGAGCACTGAGTGATTAGAAAGAGAGTATCAATGAAAGTATGCAAACCGGATTATTATGACACTTTTATGTGTGTAGCGGATCAATGCAGATTTACGTGTTGTCGTGACTGGACAATTGCTGTTGATGACATTACTATGAAGAAGTGGCATAAGCTTAAAATGCCGGATGGTTTTGCGTGTGATAAGGAATATTTATCTGATTTGACGAGAGTCCAGCCATCTACTTGTGCGATTAAACTATTAGAAGATGGTACCTGTCCTTTTTTAAATGAGAACGGACTTTGTCGCATTGTATTACAATATGGAGAGGAAACCTTGTCACAGACATGTCATACATTCCCACGGGAACGACATGAGCATATGCATCGTGTGGAATATGCGTTATCTCTTGGCTGTAGAAGTGTATTGGAGCATTTGTGGAAAAAGAAAGACTTTCAGGTTGTCATAACAGAAGATGCAGATGAAGAGATTGAACGGTTTTCTTCACATACGCCGGAAGTTTGTTTTATGATCAGAGACTGGTTTGTGGAAATTGCAGCTGATCGGTCTGTTTCAGTACCGGATGTATTGCGGGTTTTGTTTTATCTAATCTTAGATTTAGATGAATTGAATGAGAAAACAGAATTGACAACGGAAGCCTTTTTAACCTATAGAAATAGTGAAATTGCTTCTTTATTAATTGAAAAAGTAAAAAGTATTGATCAAATAACGATGGATACTTTTAATGAAAATAATGAATTACTGCTGGATATTGCAGAAAATTATCGTAAGAAGAAAATCTATGCAGATTATTTGGAGCCAATCGCCACTCATGCGACTGTGTATGAGCAGGCGTTGAAACAAAATGATACCCTGACAGAGGAGAAAATAGGACAATTTACTATTATCTGGCAGCAGTATGAGGATCATTTACGAACTTTGATCTGCGAAGAATTATATGCTTCTTTACTATTACCTAATAGTAATATTTACTGTATGATTATAAAATTGCAATGGCTTGCGCTTGAATATGTTGTGATCAGGCAATGGTTGTTTTTGCATTGGGATTTGACAGGCAGCCTTGAAGAGCAAGATTTGATAGAAGCGGTTTCAGTCATTTTCAGAATGACAGGATATAGTGATGATGATATTGAAGAGTATCTTGAAAGCAGTTTTGAATCAGTAATATGGGAGTGGGGCTATTTGTCCTTTATTTTGTAATCATGTTTTGCTGCACAGATTAGTTAACTGATCATTGGGAGACGATTATG
>JAAYYM010000513.1 GCA_012515365.1 Clostridia bacterium | reverse complement strand
ATCACAAGAAGCGGCGCCATGGCCACTACTACAAGCACTATTAATTTGTTTCTAAGAGAGTATGATAATTTCAATTTTTTCTACCAGCCTTTCTTCGCACTGATATGATAATTTTCGATAATTTCCATATTTTGGTCTGTATTTTTCTTCCATTGGTATGGACTTGTTCCGATAATTTTTCGGAAATTCCGGTTAAACGTCGACATCGTCTGATATCCTACCTTCACCGCGATTTCTTCCATATGACCATTGCCCTTTCGCATCAAATCACAAGCCGCCTGCACACGTGTCAGGTTTATGTATTCCACCGGTGTCATGCTCATATCTTCCAAAAAGATTCTTCGGAAATGGGTTTCAGATAAATGGCAATAGTCTGCCAGATCAGAAACCCTTATATCTTCTTTATAACGCGTTCCAATGTAATGTAAGGCCGGTGCAATTTTGCTTCCGCCGGTTTCTGTCGCTGTATGATAAACTCTTACTCCTTCGTTTTTTCCTGCTAATTGCATAACAAGAGAAAACAAAAGTCCATTAATTGTTTCCTTATAATATGTCTCTTTCTTTTTGAACAATTCAAAAATCAATCGAATAATCTTCGCCAAATGGGGATAATCATTTTCATGATAAACCAATCCGTCCTGCATAACACTATGCAAAACATTTTCAGCTTTTGACGGATTGTCTTTATAATAATCTTTTATGATTTCCTCTACATCAAAAAAGAGGTATTCCCAAAAACACAAATGTGCGCTATTGGTTGTGTGCAAAATATTATGTGGAATCATGGTAAACGTACCATCGCTGTAATCATAAATTTGTTTATTCATCACAACCTGACCTTTACCCCAAACACAATATCCGATTTCCATCAAATTATGAAAATGAAGATAATCTATACCTTCTCCGTAATAACGAATCCAGTTTTCTCCCATCAAAGCTAAAACCGGCTCTTTCGGTGGTTTTTCATAAAATCGAAACTCTGCATATTCTTTACGCCGTTTTTCCATATAACCTCCCTTAAATATCCCCAAACCACCATCACGTATCTTGTTTTTTAAGACAAAATCCTTTATCGTAATAAGTAAGTCACACGGATATATTATAACACTCTTATGTTTGATAGCACAAGGAGACATCACATGGCAAGAAAAGATGCTAGAAACACAAAAGGCCGAATCGTAGACGCTGCTTGGGAGCTGTTTTACGAGCAAGGTTATGAAAATACAACCATAGATGAAATCGTAGAACGCTCTGAAACTTCCAAGGGATCTTTCTATCATTATTTTGAAGGAAAAGATGCCCTTCTTTCTTCCTTATCCTATTTGTTTGATAAAAAATACGAAGAACTGAAAGCAACCATTGACCCTAACATGAATAACTATGATAAATTGCTTTACTTAAATCACGAACTATTTCTTATGATAGAAAACAAAATCAGCTTAGATCTTTTGGCCCGACTTCTTTCTACACAGCTCATTACTGTAGGAGAAAAACATCTTCTAGACCATAATCGCACCTACTTCCGACTTCTCCGCCAGTATATCAGCGAGGGACAGCAGCAAAAACAAATCCGTGAGGATCTCTCTGTGAATGAAATTATGAAAGCATATGTTCTCTATGAACGGGCTTTACTATACGATTGGTGCCTGTGTAACGGCGAATACTCTTTATATCAATATTCCGATCAGATGCTTCCTCTGTTTTTGGCTCAATATAAAGTATAATTTCATTTATTTTATACTTTAGTCTAATTTTGTTATATGTTTTTCACAAAAAGAAACGCTGTATTTGTCAGCGTTTCTTTTTATTTATGCATTTTACTTCAAAACTCGTTTGAACTTCATTCTATACTTTAGTTCATATTTCAGTTCACTCTTTCTTGTGTTAAACTACTAAAAGTTTATAGATGAGGAGGAAAAATATATGTTAACTCAAAGTTGTATTATTTTAGCTATTGTTGCATATCTTGCATTGATGATTATCATCGGTATCAGTTTTTCAAAGAAAAACAATTCTACTGATGACTTCTATTTAGGCGGACGTAAACTCGGTCCAATTGTTACTGCCATGAGTGCAGAAGCATCTGACATGAGTAGTTGGCTTTTGATGGGTCTTCCTGGTGTAGCTTACCTAAGCGGTGTAGCTGATGCCGGCTGGACAGCAATCGGTCTTGCCGTTGGTACATATATCAACTGGCTGATTGTATCTAAGAAAATCAGACGTTATTCTCAGGAACTTGGTGCTATCACACTTCCTGATTTCTTTGCAAAAAGATATGGTGATAACAAAAATATCTTAACTGCAGTGGCTGCTATTATCATCATTATATTCTTTATTCCATATACAGCATCCGGATTCTCCGCATGCGGTAAATTATTTATGACATTATTTGGTATGGACTATATGGTAGCTATGATTGCATCTGCAATTATTATTGTTACATACTGTGCGTTCGGTGGTTTCCTTGCTGCCAGCACAACAGACCTTATTCAAAGTATCGTTATGACAATTGCATTATTTGTTGTTATCGGTTTTGGTACAATTCAGGCAGGTGGTATCGATGCAGTAGCTGCAAATGCGTCTGCTCTTCCTGGTTATTTGAGTCTTGTTCAGACATATTCTGATGGTGCTGCAAAATCCTTCAGCGTTCTTTCCATGTGT
>JAAYYM010000757.1 GCA_012515365.1 Clostridia bacterium | reverse complement strand
CGAAGTACGGCGCGAATATCAGTACATCGTGGCCTTCCACAACCTCCGCTATCTGGAGAGTCGGGCCTGATACCGGAAACTACCAATCAGGTATCGATACAATGCCTCTTAATGGCGATGAGTTCTATTATGTCACCCAAAGCGGTCAATACACAATGGAACTGCATTACCGCACCGAGGTGTTGAGCGGCCAGACAGGGGCTTACCCCTACAGCGGCAAGCAATATAACCAGCATCATATTGATAGTTTCAAGTCATCCGGTAATGGCTGGTTTACCACGGTTGAAGATCACTATGCCATCACCGGCTTCACCTATACAAACAATTTGGACGATGGGTCAAGCTTTACGCGTGTAGGTAACACAAACACCTATCGGGTTATCTTCTACTACAACCGCAACAGCTACGATATTAAGTTTATTAATAACGCGGTTGTTGAACAGACTGTAACAAAGCAATATCAGGCAGATATCAGCGGGGTCAGCTATACCCCGACTACGCCGCCTCCCGGCTACCCCGCAGGTTCAGAGTTTGGTGGCTGGTACGACAATGAATTAGGACAGGGCCTTCCCTTCGTATTCAGCGGGACCATGCCTGCCCACGGTATCACCGTCTATGCGAAGTGGAACAAACCCATCGTCAAGGTTTATGCATACCTTGACCAGGCGGGTACTGATTTGGCGACGGGATGGGGCCCGAAGGAACAGGCCTATGGCAGCACAGTTGATGGAGAAAGTTTGCCAACCCCAACAACTCCTCCTGGCAGCACCTTTGTTGGTTGGACAACCAGAAGCGGTTCTCCCGGCAGCTATACTTATTCTCCGTTCAACTTTGCAACGATCCTTGACGGAGAAGTAAGGCTGTATCCGTATTTTGTTGACGGCACCTCTTATAGCGTCACATATGATGGAAATGGAGCAACCACCGGTACAGTTAGTGATCCATTGTCATACGCGTCCGGATCCTATGCGGATGTTAAACCAGGAACCGGATTAACAAAAACCGGCATGGTGTTTATAGGATGGAACACGAAAGAAGAAGGAGATGGTACCGATTATTATCCAAACGATAAAGTTGAAATTACAAAAAATGTGAAGCTCTACGCGAAGTGGGGGCCGGTACCCGGCAAGACATCGCTGACATATTATAGAAACCATACAGATCCAGGAGCGCTTCCTCCAGACAGTTACACGGATGGAAACATCCAGAACAACGCGACGATTACCCTTCGTCCTGCCGATACATTCAGCCGAGCCGGCTATGAGTTTACCGGGTGGAATACGGAGGCTGATGGTAGCGGAACGACCTTTGCGGCAGGCGCTTCGGTTGTTGTGTCAACCGAAGAGGAGCCTAATGAGCTGTATGCGCTGTGGGCACGAATAAAGATCGACGTTACCGGAACGAAGGTCTGGGAGAACGGCCCGGCGGAACGTCCTGACGTATGGTTCAAGCTATATCGAGAAATCGAAAACGGAGCGGCTGAGGTTGTCCCCGATACTGGTTTATTGCAGATACCAGATGTTTCACCCTTTACTGTAACATGGACAGGAATTGATGAAACTGATACAAACGGCATTCCGTACATCTTTACCGTGCAGGAAGTTGACGCAAATGGAGCGGATTACACACCAACCGCATATGAAAAGGTTGAAAGTGGACTAACTGTCACCAATACTTACACAGCCACAGGCTCGTTCGACATCGACCTGACCCTGAACCCGACCAAGGAACTGGCGGGCAGGGCGCTGAAAGTGAACGAGTTCGAGTTCGAGCTGACGCAGGTTGGTTCAGCGGAGGTCTTCATCCAGACGGTGAAGAACGAACAGAACGGGAACATCCCCTTCTCCGCCCTGAACTACACCCAGGCGGATATCGGCAAGAGTTTCGAGTATGTGATTCGCGAGCTGGTGCCTGCTTCACCCGAGACCGGCATGAGCTATGACACCATGGTCCTGGCGTTCACCGTGGTGGTGAGCGACCTGGGCAGCGGCAAGCTGAGCGCGGTTCTTGAAACGACACCTGAGGACACCGTCTTCAACAACAGCTACACAGCCACAGGCTCGTTCGACATCGACCTGACCCTGAACCCGACCAAGGAACTGGCGGGCAGGGCGCTGAAAGTGAACGAGTTCGAGTTTGAGCTGACGCAGGTTGGCCCGGCGGAGGTCTTCATCCAGACGG
>JAAYYM010000004.1 GCA_012515365.1 Clostridia bacterium | reverse complement strand
AATTGCAAAATTAATGTTATGGAGCACTAGGAGTTTTTATGGGTATCATGGTCTTGTGTCCTCCATTTAAGCCAAATATAAGATAGATACAGGGCTTATATCCTCTTATTATCGAATTACAAACAATAGCAGCACTGCCAATGGAGGCGATAGAATGGTAGAAGCACTTCTTATAGTTCCACAATCACCAATGGATAGGTACTGTGTAAGAGATAAAGGGGCAATGGGCTTTTCAAAAGCAGGATACATATTCCCACCGTACGATTTAGCCATGATTGCAGCAAATATTAAGGATGTTACGTCAGTCGAGATATTAGATGGCAATGCAAAGAAGTTAAATATAACAGATATAAAAAAATATATAAAAAAATCAAATCCGAACTATGTAATATTTTCTAATTCTACACCAACAATTGATTGGGATTTAAATATTGCAAGAATATCAAAAGAGGTAAATCCAACAATAACTACAGTAACATTTGGTCCGCATATTGCCACATTGGGAAATGAAGTAATGAGGGCGTGTCAATATTTAGACGTTGCTGTTGTAAATGAGCAGGAATTAACCATTCGCGAATTTATCGAAAGAGAGAATGTAAAAAATGTTAAAGGTACCATTATCAGAGAAGAAGATAGAATAATTAATCAAGGGATAAGAACTCCTCTAAATGATTTTGGCAAATTACACTTTCCTGCTCACGATCTTCTTGAATTAGGTCTGTACAGACTGCCCTATGCTAAAAGACATCCGGTTGCAGCTACAATGACTTCGCGTGGATGCCCTGGGAAGTGTTTTTTTTGTCTTACATGGATAATTTCAAAAGAGTTTCGTCCAAGACCGTCAGAACATGTGTTAGAAGAGCTTAGATTTCTTTCTGAAGAACTTAATGTTCACGAAATAAAGCTGTGGGATGATACATTTACATATGATATGAAGAGAGCATTATCTATTTGTAATATGATAAAATCAGAGAAATTGGACATATCTTGGACATGCAATACAAGGATAGACCGAATCAATAGTGAGTTACTAAAAAGCATGAAAGAGGCAGGCTGCCATACGATTTGCTTGGGTGTTGAAAGTGGTGATGATGAGATACTTAAGTCAATTGGAAAGGAAATAACAACATCTCAAATTAAGAATGCATTTGGATGTGCGAAATCCGTCGGATTGGATACGGCTGGTTTTTTTATGCTAGGGCATCCATGGGATACGCCGGTAACTATGCAAAAGACTATTGATTTTGCTAAAACTCTAGATCCAGACTATGCTTCATTTAATATAGTTACACCATTTCCTGGGACTCCATTATTCAAAATGGCAGAACAGAGAGGTTGGCTAAAGACCAGAGATTGGTCTAATTATGAATCTACACTATATCCTGTTTATGAACCAGATGGTGTATCTAGAGATGTTATTTGGTCTATGCGCAATAAAGCATATAAAGAATATTATATTAAACCCCGCTATATACTAAAAAGAGTTACAAAACTACAATCCTTGTCAGATTTTGGCCGTGATGTAAGTTCTTTTTTTGGATTATTAAAAATGTTAGCAGAGCCAAAGAAGAGGGAAAAATGAAGATATTAATAAGTATAGGGCATCCTGCCGATGTCCATTTATTTAAAAATTTT
>JAAYYM010000512.1 GCA_012515365.1 Clostridia bacterium | reverse complement strand
TTGCTTTCGCAGATGAGGGTGATTATCTGTTACTGCCTGTGGGATATGATAATGGTTTCACAGCCCGCGTAAATGGAGAACAAACAGAATGCTGTCGTGCATTTGGTATTTTTACGGCGGTCAGACTGCATGCAGGCGATAATCATGTAAGCATTTCCTTTTTCCCTGGAGGAATGAAAGCCGGAATCATCATAAGTGTATGTACGCTCCTTATCTTAGGCGTTTATTACGTGTTAACTATGCGTAAGCAAAGCAATAACGAAATACAGGAGGTTACTCAGAACAAAGGGAGTAACACTTTGAACAGAATATTATGGTATCTATTTGTATTGTCATGGTGTGCCCTGATTATCATATTTTTTATCATACCGGTTTTATATGCACCATATGTATTGTTATTTTTATAAAGTATTTGGATCAAGTTAAACAAAAGAAGGTATCGTGAATGGGAGGAACAACAGTGAAAAAGGATAAACTGAATGGATGGCTGGCAAAGCCCATATCGTATGCATTCATGGTAAATGTGATATTTTTACTGATTGCACTGTTTGCGTTTCACCCACATTTTGAAGAAAATGATGATGCAATACTGGCATTCCTGATTGAGGGTGTCTATGGCTCAAGAGAGACTCATATGGTCTATGTGAATGTCTGTCTTGGTGCGGTCCTCAGACTCTTTTATACAGTAACAGCAGGCATTCGATGGTACAGTGTGTTTCAGTATGCAGCGCTGTTTGTTTCCTTTACGTCCTGTACCTATTTGTTTGTAAAACGTATGAAGCATGGAAAATTAATGTCCTTATTACTATTGCTGTTCACATTCTATGAAGCTTATGTATCTTTGCAGTATTCAAAGACAGCTGCAATTGTCAGTGCAGCAGGCTACCTGATGATTTTTTTCTTTTTTGAAGAAAAAAGAAAAGCAGGCTGCCGGAGAATAATTCCTGTTATAGGAAGTCTGTTGATTGCCTATGCGGCACTATTAAGAATCGAAAGCTTTTACTTGGCGACGCTTTTGTTTTTTGGAGTTGGTCTTTATGAAGTGTACCTGCTTTTTAAGGAGGGAAAGGGGACAAAGGAAAAGAAAACGTTTCTGCAGATGGTAAGCACCTTCCTGATTCTCTTTCTGTTCATTGGAATGACACAGCTGATCGATAGTAAGGCGTATGCAAATGATCCGGGCTGGAGCTATCACAAGGCCTTTAATCAAGATCGGACAGACTTACTGGATTATCGATATGACTTGCTGGATTATTCATCGAATCAGGAGCAGTTAAAAAGTCTGGATATCTCTGAAAATGATGCGCTCCTTTATTTAACCTGGCAGTTTGGTGATGATACAGTGTTTTCGCAGTCATTGATGCAAAACCTGCTTTCACTAAATGGACCTAAACAGATCTCTGTAAAAATGCTCAAGGAATTCGTAGCAAATCTTTATCAGGATATCTACACATTAAACTGTTATCTGCTAGGGTGTGTGATGCTGCTAATCTTGATTTTGATCGGGAAAGAAAAGATAAATCTGCCTTTGCTGCTTTATATAGGCTGTGCTTTGGCGGGGGTTTTATGCTACTACGAGTACAGTGGAAGATGGAGTCACAGAATTGTTTTTTCAGTATGGTTTCTAGTGACGGTTATTTTGCTTTATTATGTGTCTTTTTCAAATCGTTCTACGCTTTTATGTGTGCTTGCAGTCAGCATTTTTATGAATGCCGGATTATGTTTAAAGGATCAGTTTGACTATCAGAAATACTTACGAGAAGAGGGAAATTCTAAACAATTAGCAGAATATACAACCATTCACCAGGATGCTTTATTCTTGATTGATCCGTTTACAGATCAGAATCTTTATCAATATGATGTATTCACCCCTTATCCGGAAGGCATCTTTCGTAACAGAACTTATTTTGGCGGCTGGCTGGCATGTTCTCCGGTTTACAGGGATGTATTGCAAGCATATGGATATGATAATCCATTTGCAGCTTTGATGAATGGTGCGCAGGATTCAAATATCTATTTAATTGACAGCTGTTATCCAGATGAAAAACTTCTGTTTCTTAAGGAGCATTATGGTGTAGAACTGATACCGACCCAGATTGACATAATCGGAAGCTGTCGAATTTATCAGATGACGAGTGGAAAAAAATAACAAAATTCCAAAAAAACTGCAATTTTCAACCAAACGTTACATTTTTCTTACCAAACGTTACACTTTGATTGAAATTATCGAACGATTATGTTAATTAATAATAGAGAGATAAATCTCAACAACCTGTGTTTATTTCAATATAGCCTTTAGTTAATCCGACTAAAGGCTATATTATTTTGCACAGACATATGAATATGTAGATATTTTGTGAAAAAAGTGTATAATAATATTGATAGTAAAAGAGGTAGAGGATATGATGCAAGAGGGGAGAACTCATATGTTACGCTGTGCTGTATGTGATGATGAAAGGATTTACTTAGAACGTATTGAAGCTAATATTCACAAATATGCAAATGAAAACAGAATCTCTTGTTTAGTGGATGTGTTTACCAGTGGTGAGGATTTAATTAAAAACGGAAGTATGGATTATGATGTCTATTTTTTGGATATTATGATGAAGAAGCTGGACGGAATGGAGCTTGCCGGTATTATACGCGAAAAAAATCCTATCGCGATTGTAGTTTTTATTTCCGGCTATATCCAATATGCAGCCAGAGGCTACAGAGTCAGTGCCATCAGATATATATTGAAAAGCCAGCTGGATGAAGAATTTACGGATTCAATGAATGCAATTATTGCCAAGCTTGAATTGAATGAAGATATGATCGAGGTTGGTACAGGATCCAAACAAAAACTGATCAAAGTTGCATCCATACGTTATATAGAAAATTTTAAAAGAAAAATATATGTACATCTGGTTGGGGACAATAAAGAAGTGATAGAAGCATATGGGAAAATTACAAAGCTGGCAGAAGAATTACATGAATTCGGCTTTATCTATTGTCATGCTGCCTATCTGGTTAATGCAAAAGAAATTGCTGAAATCTGTCCGACAAAATTTGTATTATTTTCTAATGAGGAAATTCCGATCAGCCGGCAAAGATACGCACAATCCCAAAAGGAGTATTATTTCCAAAAGACAAAATCCAATCTTTTTGGTAAATAGAGAACAGGAGCAGGTATGTCCAATCTTTTTCAGATACTGATCCCGGAAATGTTGATACTGATCATTCCTGTCACTTTGGAAATTATTTCGATTCGTGACTGTTTTGATCTGTTTTGTCCACGTAAAAAAATCAATTCATACATATATGAGCTGTGGTGTCTGATCGCTACTACATTATTTGTGATGCTGGAATATTCCTATGTACCGGAATACGGAAAGATCATAATTAGGCTTATCATTCTGTTTATCACAGTTAAAATGATCTATGATGCAAAAACGATACAGAAGATGTTAGTTGTAACAGTTTCTGTGTTTTTGATAGATTTTTTCTTTTATTATCTGGGGGATCTTGTACTATATATAGAAAGAAAAATAGATTTTGGAATCAGATTAAATAGTGAAGTCTTGGAGTTTTATACAGTGATACTAATCAGAATGATACAAATGCTGCTGATTAAAATCATTAAGGATTTGCTTGTCAGAAGAAAAACGGAATCTTTTGCGATTAAGGATACCATTCTGTTACTATCAACACCAATCACCAGTATTATCATGCTGTTTCTGCTGTATTTTATCAATATTGATTCGGTAGACATACATCCTGAGGAAATATATTTACAATGGTGTATTGTATTCATTAATATAGTGACCTTCAGGATTATGAAAAGGATGAGAGGTCTTTACGAAAATGAAAAAAGTCTGATCGCAATCAACAGTCATATGAAGTCAGATGAAGAAAATATGAAAGCAGTCAAAGAGACTCATTTTAAGATACGCTCACTGGCACATGGAATTACGACACAGCTGTTTGCTGTGGAAATATTACTGAAAAATAAACGATATCAGGAAGCCGAACGTTATTTGTCTAAAATAACGGAAACTGTTGAAGGGAATATGCTTCCAATTCATACGAATAATTTAGTCATTGATGCTCTGCTGAATCAGAAATATATAGTAGCCAATTCCAAAAAAATCAAACTAAACTTCAACGTTCAGGATTTGGAAAAGACGAAAATAGAAGACAATATTTTTGTTACCATTTTGTCCAATGCGCTTAATAATGCCATCGAAGCGTGCGATAAAATAAAGCCAGGAAAAGAACGATTGATTGATGTAAACATCATAAATGAAGAACATGAAATGATCATTTCCATCGAAAATACGATTGAAAAGAATGTAAAGATCATAGATGGACAGATTAAAACCTCAAAGCGGAACAAAGAGCAGCATGGTTATGGAATATCAAGTATAGCTACTGTTGTCAAAGAGAATAATGGAACGTTCTTTATCGAGAGCAATGAACATACCTTCAAATTACTTGTTATTTTCAAGTGATTTCTGTTTGCAGAACCTCTAGAAAAAGCGCAAAAAATGAAAAAAAATGCGACCATGTGTTAAGAAATGTAAAAAAAGGATAAAAAGGCTTTACATTTCCAATAATTGGTGATATTGTATGCGTAGAGGAGTTGCGTGCGATGCTGACGTCAGCATGGAGGTATTAATGTTAAATATATACGAGTATTCAAACGTTTTGCGTAAACGTAATGCGGTTCTTGATTCAAACAGCGATCTGGAGCTGTATGTTACGGAGTTGCTACATCAATTAGGTGTGCCGGCAAGGTTGAATGGCTATCATTATTTGCGGGAAGCCATTATGATGTTGGTTGACGATATGGAAATTGCTCATTCCATAACAAAGGTTTTGTATTATGATGTGGCAAAGAAACACAACTCATCCATGAATCGGGTAGAGAGAGCAATTAGAACAGCTGTCGGTGTTTCATGGGAAAGAGGAAATACAGAAGTATTTGAACGTATTTTTGGTTATTCGATTCTTTCAGGAAAGAAAAAACCATGCAATTCAGAGTATATGGTTCAGATTGCTGACCGAATACGTCTAGACCGGATGTATGGTATGAACAGTCTGATTTAGCAATGAGTGGGAAAACAAAAAAGAAACAGCTGCCTCATCGTAAGGCAGCTGTTTCTTTTATTCTATATGCTTGTTGCGTATTTGCATATGTTCTTTATAACGTTTGGTATGTTTGGCAAAACGGTAATGCTTCTTTTGTTTTTGCAGATAATCAGCTTTCTGCAGTTTGGATATGTAGTCTTCTCTTTGTTCAGGTGAATAATAGATATAGCTGTCATATGAAAGTTTTAATTCGGTCAGAATACTTTCACATTTTAGGCATTGCTGCTGATGTCCAAATAAGAGAAAAATCTGTTTACATTTCAAACAATAATGTAAGTAAATCATATTACCTCCTGCATCTCGTCTGTCAAAATGATGGGTCAAAATAATTGGAAAGTAAGATATTTCCAATCAACTTTAATCGAATCGTAATATATATTTGTTAAAATGTCAATTAATGCAGAGATGCATTATTAGCCATAGTCTACAATAATCGACGTTATGACTCGTCAGACACTTCCAAGAGATGAAGTGGAACATCTGCTAAGTTGTTGTAATCTTGTCGGGATAATGTTATAATACTACGAGATTATGTGAAGTTGCAGTTTATAAAAATAATGGAGGATTTATGATATGAAGACATATCTGGTAACAGGCGGAGCCGGATTTATTGGTTCAAATTATATTCAATATATGTTCGAAAAATATGACAACGAGATTCAGATCATCAATGTGGACGCGCTCACTTATTGCGGAAACCTTGAAAATTTGGTCAGCATAGAAAATAGGGAAAATTATAAATTCATACGTGCAAATATCTGTGACAAGGATGCAATTCAGGATATATTTAGTAAATATGATATTGACCGTGTGGTACATTTCGCAGCTGAAAGTCATGTAGACAGAAGTATTAAAAATCCGGAAATCTTTGTACAGACTAACGTATTGGGAACAGCAGTTATGTTGAACTGCGCAAAGCAAGCATGGGAGACTCCATATGGATTTAAACCGGATAAGAAATTTTTACACGTATCTACAGATGAAGTATATGGATCTTTAGAAAAAGAAGGAGAGTACTTCTATGAAACAACTCCTTATGATCCACACAGCCCTTATTCAGCAAGTAAAGCATCATCAGATTTTCTGGTAAAGGCCTATATTGATACGTATCATTTCCCGGCAAATATTACAAACTGTAGTAATAACTACGGACCATTTCAGTTTCCTGAAAAACTGATTCCGCTGATTATACATAATGCGCTTAATGGAAAACAGCTTCCTGTATATGGCGATGGCAAGAATGTCAGAGACTGGCTGTATGTCAGAGATCATGCAAAAGCAATTGATATGGTACAGGAAAAAGGAAAGCTTGGAGAGACCTATAACATTGGTGGTCATAATGAAAAGCAGAATATCGAGATCATTCATATTATCATAGATACAATCCGTGAAATGCTGGCAGATTCTGATCCAAGAAAAGAACTGGTTACTTATGATTTGATCACATATGTAGAAGATCGTAAGGGACATGACCGCAGATATGCCATCGCTCCTGACAAAATAAAGAAGGAGATCGGATGGGAACCGGAAACTATGTTTGCCGAAGGAATCAAACTGACGATCAAGTGGTTTTTTGAAAATGAAGACTGGATGCGCAATGTGACAAGTGGCGAATATCAAAAATATTATGAGGAGATGTATCAATGAAAGGAATTATTCTTGCAGGAGGTTCCGGAACAAGACTATGTCCTCTGACTAAGGCTGTATCTAAGCAGATGATGCCGATCTACGATAAGCCGATGATCTATTATCCGCTATCTATACTGATGCTGGCCGGGATCAGAGAAATACTGATTATTTCAACACCAAGAGATCTTCCATTGTTTGAACAGTTATTTGGAACAGGTCATCAGCTTGGGCTCAAGATGTCATATGCAATTCAGGAAGAGCCAAGGGGACTCGCTGATGCATTTATCATTGGAGAAGAGTTTATCGGTTCAGACAATGTATCATTGATCTTAGGGGACAATATTTTTTATGGACAAAGCTTTTCGGATATTTTGAGAACAGCAGCACAAAGAAAGACAGGTGCTACCATCTTCGGATATTACGTAAAGGATCCTAGGGAATACGGTGTTGTGGAATTTGACAAAGATGGCATGGCAATCTCGATTGAAGAAAAACCAGAGAAGCCGAAATCTAATTATGCGGTTCCAGGGCTTTACTTCTACGACAATGATGTAGTTGAAATTGCTAAAAATGTGAAACCGTCAGCCAGAGGTGAAATCGAAATCACAAGTGTTAACAATGCTTATCTTCAGAGGGGAGATATGCACGTTGAAACATTGGGAAGAGGATTTGCATGGCTGGATACCGGAAATCACGATATGCTGCTTGCAGCTGCTGATTTTGTGGCTGCATTCCAGAAGAGACAGGGGATGTATATTTCATGCATCGAGGAAATTGCATATCGACGTGGATTTATTGATAAAGAGCAGTTGATCAGTCTGGCACAGCCACTCTTGAAAACGGAGTATGGACAGTATCTGATTGATGTAGCAAATGGATTATAAAGAATTCAATATGTGATGGGTTCTTGCTGCCCTGGGTAAGCAACAAGAAGCGGAGGATAAATCATGAAAGACAATAAGGGGAATCTGGATCTTCAGTCGACAGATCAGACTGTCGTTAAAAAGAAGGTCAGAAGAAGAATTAAGAAAAAAGTTGAAAAGAAGAGCGTATTTACAGGTATGAAAGAGAGATCTAGTAAATTTCGTGAAGAGTCAGCTAACTGGATGGACGGAATGGAGACACAGAATAAACAAGAAGAGTCTCATTCTGTTATGGATAAAATCAGAGCGTTCACACCACTGCAGTGGGCAGCTTCTTTTATGGCAATTGTGGTATTTATTACTTCAATTACCAGCACCGTCGTTTATGCAAATTATCAGAGCGAACAAAAGGTAGAGGCGGCTTTTGCAGAATTAGCAAATTATGAGAATTTTGTTGCATCGCAGGTGGAAGCTACACCGGTCAGTCCTGAATTAATGGAAATGCCGGAGTTAATTGAGCAGGAAACAAAGCAGGCAGAACTGAAACATATATCGCTTGTGTTATCCTCTGTAGAAAAGGATTTAAAGATTAAAGTCGTTGATCAGGAGGATTCTCTTGTAACCGGTGTAAAATGGAAAGTGAAAGTCACAGATCCAAAGGGAAAAGATCAGGAACTGACAGATGACGATGCAGATGGCGTAATTTATGCTGAGGATATGGCAGCAGGAGATTATTCGGTAGCACTGGTAAGTGATCCATCGTTAACAGAATATCAATTTCCTCAGACGGCTATGACAGTAGCTGTCAAAGCTAAAATAGAGTATAAGGTTATACAGGATATCAAAGATTTGATCAAAAAAGAATCCCAGGTTAACGTTGCGGCTGAGGATACCGGCGGCAAGCAGGCTGCGGATGTGGAAACAGGTAGCGCGTTAAAGGATACCGTAGAGTGGGTAGAATCTACAAAAACGGTAAATGGTTCGAAAGAGGGATATGTAGAGGCACCTAAAACATCAGTAGACTTAAAGCGTTTGGGATTGTCGGCATCTGCGAAAAAGATTAAGAAGCTTGTGGCGTCAGCATTAGATGCAGTTAAACTGTCTGCACAGACCGGACTTGCACCACAGACTGTATTATTATATCCAACAGGAGTCTCGGCAATGAGTGAGACGACCTCAGGAAACGGTATTGAGAGTATTTCTATTTCAGGAACGGATACATTAAGCCCAGGAGGCACAGGCTCCCTTACGGCAACCGTCAACCCTTCAGATGCAGAGAGCTCTGTGACATGGTATTCTTCAGATACACAGGCAATTGTAATTGACAATAATATGGGTAAAACAATTTCAATCCGTGCATTGGATGTTACGACAGAAAAGTCAGTAACGATCACAGCAAGCATAGTTGATAAATCAGCTAATTTTACGGTTAGAGTAGTGCCGGTTCAGACAGATGTACAGGTTTCGTCAGTTTCAATCGGAGGAAATAATAAGATTTCATTAAATGGTCCGGGAACGACACTGACAGCAACTGTAGCACCGGCAGAGGCTAAGAATTACACGATTGAGTGGAGTAATAATGGTAGTTCAAATGTTTCCATCGAGGGAAGTGGAACAAGTGTTACTGTTAAACCAATAAGCGTTGGTGAAGCTTGGATCACGGCTAAGGCAGGCGGAAAAGAATCTTCTCCGTTTTTGATATCAGTTACATCAGAAACCTTATTTGCCTTGTCACCGACAAGCACAACGATCAATGTACAAGG
Organism: Clostridia bacterium; assembly: GCA_012515365.1. The sequence continues at coordinate 651 of JAAYYM010000512.1, read as the reverse complement.
TAAGACACAGCTAGTGGCAACAGGCGTTCCAGCAGGTGCAAGTGTAAGTTTTGCAAGCAATAACACTTCTATCGTATCAGTTGCACAGGATGGTACGATCACAGGTGTCAGTGCAGGAAATGCCCAGGTTGTTGCAAAATGTTCTAATGGAGCTCAGGCAACTTGCGATGTCAAAGTAACGGCAACAGCAAATGATGGGGCACAGCTTTATGACAAAAACGGAAACGAACTGTTTGTCAGAGAGGGAACGTCACCTAATTTTACTTATCGAAAAGCAACTTATGCTGACTATAAAAATACCGCTATTACTGTTTTTTATATCAAAGGACAAGTTGAAGAATTTCTATATACCGGCTGGCAGACAATAGAAGGCCTGACTTATTTCTTTAAAAAGGATCATACAAAAGTAACCGGGGAACAGATCATTGGTGGTGTTAAATACAATTTTGCATCAGATGGCAGTCTGACGAAAGGCTCCGGCACATTGGGAATTGATGTGTCAAAATATCAGCCAAGTATTAATTGGGCTTCTGTAAAAGCTTCCGGAATCAGTTATGTTATTATTCGCTGCGGATATCGTGGTTCGTCAACGGGTGTATTGATAGAGGATCCTTACTTCCGTTCACATGTTAAGGGTGCAAAGGCAGCAGG
>JAAYYM010000511.1 GCA_012515365.1 Clostridia bacterium | reverse complement strand
TGATCAGGGATGTATTCGACCCAACCGCTGCTAATGCATGATCCCCTGCAAATCTTCCCACGACCACAATGTCCGCAGCATTAAATAAAAGCTGCAGAATACTTGAACACATCAATGGAATCGCAAACAACAGAAGTTTTGATAAAATCGGTCCGTTACACATATCAATTTCATATTTCTTGCTTTTCTGATTCTTATTTTCTTCTATATCCATACCCTTATCTGCCATTCCCTTTTTCTGTATCTTATTTCTGTATCTTATTTCTGTCTTATACATCTATCTTATACTTCTGCCGTTCCAGCTTTTATTGTCACGTCAGATTTATAGTATTCTTATTATAAATCGTCTTTAGAAATAATACCATCCCCCATAATATTGAAACAAAAAACAGGGTCAGTATTTCAAAACCGAACATTTGAGATACTAACCCTGTCACTACTATTTCATATTGATGATTACATCATTCCCATTCCGCCTGCTCCTGCCGGCATAGCTGGTGCATCTTCTTTGATATTAGCTACTACTGATTCAGTCGTCAGTAATGTGCTTGCAACACTAGTTGCATTCTGAAGCGCACTTCTTGTTACTTTAACAGGATCAAGGATACCTGCGCTGACCATATCTACATATTCTTCAGTCAGAACATTGAATCCAACACCTTCCTTGGAATCTTTCACTTTATTAATGATAACAGCGCCTTCTAATCCGGCATTTGCTGAAATCTGTGTCAAAGGTGCTTCCAGTGCTTTCAGGATGATATTAACACCTGTCTTCTCATCACCATGAAGATCTTTTTTGATCTTTTCAACAGCTTTGATTGCATGGATGTAAGAAGATCCGCCACCTGCGATGATTCCCTCTTCTACAGCTGCTCTCGTTGCTGCAAGAGCATCTTCCATACGAAGCTTAGCTTCTTTCATTTCAGTTTCTGTTGCTGCACCAACACGGATTACAGCTACGCCACCTGCAAGTTTTGCAAGTCTTTCCTGAAGTTTTTCTCTGTCAAAATCTGATGTTGTTTCTTCGATCTGCATTTTGATCTGTGCAACTCTTGCACTGATTGCATCCTTATCACCTTCACCATCAACGATGATTGTATTCTCTTTCTGTACTTTAACAGATTTAGCACGACCAAGCTGTTCAATGGTTGCTTCTTTTAAGTCAAGTCCGAGCTCTTCTGAGATCACCTGACCACCTGTAAGGATCGCGATATCCTCAAGCATAGCTTTTCTTCTGTCACCGTATCCAGGAGCCTTTACACCAACTACTGAGAAAGTTCCACGAAGTTTATTAACGATTAAAGTAGTAAGAGCCTCTCCTTCGATATCTTCAGCAATGATCAGTAATTTAGAACCACTCTGAACGATCTGCTCTAACAATGGAAGAATTTCCTGAATGTTTGAAATTTTCTTATCTGTAATCAAGATATATGGATTTTCAAGATTTGCTTCCATCTTATCCATATCAGTAGCCATATATGCTGAAATGTATCCACGATCGAACTGCATACCTTCTACCAGATCAAGCTCTGTTAACATTGTCTTGCTTTCTTCGATTGTGATAACACCATCTTTAGATACCTTTTCCATAGCATCTGCTACCATGTTGCCGACTTCTTCATCTCCTGAAGAAACAGCTGCAACTCTTGCAATATGTTCTCTTCCGTTTACCTTGCTGCTCATAGAAGCGATTGCTTTTACAGCCTCATCTGTTGCTTTTTTCATACCCTTTCTTAAAATGATTGGGTTTGCACCTGCTGCCAGATTCTTGATTCCTTCCTGAATCATTGCACGTGCCAAAACGGTAGCTGTTGTTGTTCCATCACCTGCTACATCATTTGTCTTTGTAGCTACTTCTTTTACAAGCTGTGCTCCCATATTCTCAAATGCATCTTCGAGTTCGATTTCTTTTGCAATGGTAACACCATCGTTTGTGATCAGTGGAGCACCGAATGATTTATCAAGTACTACATTTCTTCCTTTTGGTCCAAGTGTCACACATACTGTATCTGCTAATTTATTTACACCAGTTTCAAGAGCTGCTCTGGCTTCTGCGCCATATTTAATTTCCTTTGCCATGATTATGATTCCTCCCGGTTGATTATTTTAAAACTGCTAAAATGTCAGACTGTTTTACGATGATAAATTCTTCATCATCCAGTTTCACATCTGTACCTGCGTATTTTGAGTAGATAACCTGCTCTCCCACTTTTACTTCCATTTTAACTTCTTTTCCTTCAATCATTCCACCAGGTCCGACTGCAACAACTTCTGCCTGCTGTGGTTTCTCTTTGTTTTGTCCAGGTAATACAATACCTGATTTTGTTGTTTCTTCTGCTACAAGCTGCTTTAGTACAACTCTGTCTCCTAAAGGTACTAATTTCATTTAAAAACGCCTCCTTGTCATTTATAAAAACTTAGCCAGGCTAAGTTTTTGTCTTTGTTAGCACTCTGTTTAGTTGAGTGCTAACTTCTATAAAAAAAGATACCACTAGAAACTGCCTTTGTCAATACCACCTTTATAAAAAAAGTATAAACACAATTATGTAGGCATTCCCTTTTTCAGACGATCCTTATATCCTGACTGTTTTTTCAAATTCACCTTATCTGTATACATCTCATACTCTGCATCAGAAAGTACATCCTCCAGCTGCTGTTCCACATTTGTCTTCATGGCGATTCCAAGTGCAATCGACGGGGCCAGTCTGACATCTTCGTATTCCATACAGCGCTTTTGTACACGATCACAGTAATCTCTTGCTTCTTCATATTCTGCCTTTGGGATGATAATATTCATCACATCGCCGTCACAGCGTCCGATCAGATAATCATCCTGTGATTCCTCTTCTAGAATATTGGCAATGACAGATACCAGACGATTGCTTTCCTTTTTTCCATAATTATCATCGACATATTTCCAGTCATTGATATTTCCTGCGATCACTGCGACAGGGATCACTCCACTTCTGTCAATGACCTTCAGTCGATTTTCAAAATAAATTTTTGTCATAGTGCCGGTAATGTTATCAATTCGTTCTGAAAGTCCACCCTGATGCTGCAATGCCGCCTTCTTATCAAAAGCAAGCTCCGTCATCTGTCCAAATGTTACCATGATCAGATTCTCCGCTTTCTCGGCGTCTTCCTCTGGCAAACCGGAAAGATCCATTAATACATAAAGAAAGACATCTCCATCAATCATAATTGCGTTTCCAGGCTTTGCTGCTTGAAATTCACGATCTCCCACTGCACTTAGGCCTGTCACTGCATGACCATCTGCATCTGTTAGCTGGATTCCCACATGAAGGGTATCTGAAAGTGCATCCTGAAGGACCTGTATATTTCCCGTTTCAAATAAAGACTGAAACGAATATCTTGATTTCCCCATTCTTCCCATCTCCTCTAAAAAGATCAGTTTTGTATTAATCATATAGTATGCTTACAATATTTTCAAGCAAAATAAAACGACAGGTTCCTCATGAAAAGTTTCCTGATCAAAGTCGCCTGTCGTCCACCTCTGTTCTATTACTGCACGATCAATCCGGAGTAGCCCATCAGGTCAGAATCAACTGCATGTGCAGCTTCCCTTCCCTCTCTGATTGCCCATACAACCAAAGACTGTCCTCTATGCATATCTCCTGCCGTAAATACATTAGGAACATTCGTTTTATAACTGCCCGCTGCAGTCTTAACATTATTTCGTTCATTCAGTTCCAGCCCGAATGCATCTGCTATATACTTCTGCGTTCCGATAAATCCTGCTGCAATCAAAACAATGTCTGCTTTCAGATGCTGTTCACTTCCTGCGATTTCTTTCATTACCATTCTTCCGGTATGCTCATCCTTTTTCCATTCAAGTTTTACTATGATAACTTCTTTGAGATTCCCTTTGGCATCCTTGACAAATTCCTTAACGGTGCTTTCATAGATTCGAGGATCTTTCCCAAATACCTCGATGGCTTCTTCCTGACCATAATCAGTCTTTAAAACCTTTGGCCACTCCGGCCAGCGATTCGTGTCTAATCTGCTTTCCGGTGCTTTTGGCATCATTTCGATCTGGGTGACACTTTTTGCCCCATGACGGATCGATGTACCCACACAGTCATTTCCGGTATCGCCGCCACCGATAATAACAACATTTTTATTTTTTGCACTGATATAAGTACCTTCCTTAAGATTTGTATCTAGCAGTGCTTTTGTCGTGGATTTTAGGAAATCAACTGCAAAGTAGATCCCTTTAGCATCTCTTCCCTTTGCATCCAGATCTCGTGGCTGTGTTGCTCCACAAGCCAGTACAACCCTGTGATATTCCTTAAGGAGCTGTTCAGGCTTTACGTCAACTCCGATATCACATCCGGTTACAAATGTGATACCTTCTTCTTTCATGATGGCGATTTTGCGTTCAATCACCTGTTTTTCAAGCTTCATATTAGGGATACCGTACATCAGCAGCCCACCGACACGGTCTGCACGCTCGTAAACAGTTACCTCATGTCCTCTTTTATTAAGCTGATCCGCCACTGCAAGTCCAGATGGTCCAGAACCTATTACCGCTACACGTTTCCCTGTTCTTACCTTTGGTGGGTTTGCGTCTGCATACCCCTCCATATAGGCATTTTCAATGATCGCATACTCATTTTCTTTTGTGGAAACCGGTTTTCCATTCAGTCCGCATGTACATGCTGCTTCACACAATGCCGGGCATACTCTGGATGTAAACTCCGGAAAGTTATTGCTTTTCTTTAATCTGTTATACGCCTGTTTCCAGTTTCCTGTATATACAAGATCATTCCATTCCGGGATCAGATTATGCAGTGGACATCCAGATGCCATCCCCATAATCATCATACCTGACTGACAGAAAGGAACGCCACAGTCCATACATCTTGCGCCTTGCTTTTGCTGGTCTTCCCTTGAAAGAGGGATATGGAACTCATTATAATTTTTGATTCGCTCAGTTACAGAAACAGCCTGTGCCGTTTCACGTTCATATTCTATAAAACCTGTTGGTTTTCCCATAATCCACCCTCCTATTCTCTCCGATTACGACGTCTGTGAAGTTCTTTGCCGTATTCTGTATCCGTCGGTACGTAATCCTCTTTTGTATTTGCATAAAATGCTTCGATCTGCGCCTGTTCACTTGATAAACCACGTTCCTCCATCTGTACGATGGTTTGGAGCATACGATTATAATCATGAGGAATGATCTTTTTAAACTTAGGCAGGTATTCCATAAAATGTTCTAAGATTTCCTTACCTTTTTGTGAATTGGTATTGGCAACATGATCCATAATCATCTGCTTTAATTCCTGTACATCATATTTAGATGTGATTTCTGTAGAAGAAACCATTTCCTTATTGATCCGAATATATAGATCAGAATTCTCATCCAGTACATACGCGATACCGCCACTCATACCAGCCGCAAAATTCTTTCCGGTGCGTCCTAAAACCACTACACGCCCACCGGTCATATATTCACATCCATGATCTCCGACGCCCTCTACAACAGCCGTTGCACCTGAGTTTCTGACGCAGAAACGCTCTCCTGCCACACCGTTAATATAGGCTGCTCCACTCGTAGCACCATATAAAGCAACATTGCCTATGATGATGTTCTCATCTGCCTGATAACGTACTCCCTTTGGCGGATAAACGATCAGTTTTCCACCAGACAGGCCTTTACCAAAGTAATCATTGCAATCTCCGATCAGCTCAAGGGTCAGTCCCTTTGGTATAAATGCTCCAAAGCTTTGACCACCTGCACCCGTACACTTAACAGTATACCTGTCATCCGGCAGATCATCTCCACACAGCTTTGTGATCTGCGATCCTAATATAGTACCAAATGCACGGTCTGTATTAGAGACATCCAATTCCAGACTCTTTGGTTCTTTCTTCTTAAGAGCCGGCTCAAATGCCTTCAGCAGCACTTTCTCATCGAGTGTCTGTTCCAGCATAAAGTTATAAACCTGTTTTTCATCAAATGTCATTTTCTGCGTTTTCTGACCCTGTTGTACATATGGATTCTTTAGGATCTTCTCGATATTAACGCAGGCTTTGCGTCCACTTAAATGATCCTTCATCTTTAGCAGTTCTGTATGTCCGACAAGCTCATCTACTGTACGGACACCTAGCTTCGCCATATATTCACGTAATTCCATTGCAATAAACTGCATGAAGTGAACAACATATTCCGGTTTTCCTTTAAAGTTTTTACGAAGCTCTGGATTCTGTGTGGCAACACCTACCGGACAAGTATCCAGATTGCACACTCTCATCATCACACAGCCCATAGTAACAAGCGGTGCAGTTGCAAATCCAAATTCCTCAGCTCCAAGGATTGCAGCGATTGCTACATCACGTCCACTCATCAATTTTCCGTCTGTTTCGATTCTGACTTTACTTCTAAGTCCGTTCATGATCAGGGTCTGGTGTGTTTCGGCAAGTCCTAACTCCCATGGAAGTCCTGCATTATGAATCGAAGTCTTTGGTGCCGCTCCGGTGCCTCCGTCATAGCCTGACACCAGTACAACCTGTGCTCCTGCCTTGGCAACTCCGGCTGCGATCGTACCTACACCCGCCTCAGATACCAGCTTGACTGATATTCTGGCATCGCGGTTTGCATTTTTTAAATCATAAATCAGCTGTGCCAAATCTTCTATTGAATAGATGTCATGATGTGGTGGCGGTGAAATCAGCCCTACACCCGGCGTTGAATGTCTTGTCTTTGCAATCCACGGATAAACCTTCTTACCCGGAAGATGTCCACCTTCACCCGGTTTTGCCCCCTGCGCCATCTTGATCTGAATTTCTTTTGCACTGACCAAATATCGACTTGTCACACCAAATCGTCCTGAGGCCACCTGTTTGATCGCAGAGCAACGATCCAGGCCATCAGCTCCTATGCTCAGTCTTTCCAGGCTTTCTCCACCTTCTCCTGAGTTCGACTTTCCATGGATCTGATTCATTGCTATCGCCATTGTCTCATGTGCTTCTTTAGAAATGGAACCATAGGACATCGCACCCGTCTTAAAGCGTCTGACGATTGATTCCACGCTTTCGACTTCCTCGATCGGAATTCCCTTTTTTGGATAATTGAAATCCATCAGGCCACGCAGATTTTTAATGGAAGTCTCATCATTGACGGCCTTTGTATATTGTTTGAATAAATCATAGTCGTTACGTCTTGTTGCTTCCTGAAGTAAATGAATCGTAAGCGGATTATATAAATGCTCCTCTGCTCCGCTTCTCATCTTATGAAATCCCGGACTATCCAATGTCAGATCATTTTCCAGACCAAGTGGGTCAAAGGCATTGGAGTGCAGACGCTCAACCTGCTTCTCGATATCTTTAAGTGTCAGACCTCCTACACGGCAAACAGTATTTGTGAAATACTTCGCAATGACTTCCTGATCGATACCGATTGCTTCAAAGATTTGCGAGCCCTGATAGGACTGAATCGTAGAAACACCCATTTTAGAAGCTATTTTCACAATACCATGTAATACGGCATAGTTATAATCTTCAACTGCTGCATAATAGTCTTTATCCAGCATGTGATTTTCAATCAGTTCCTTGACTGTCTCATGTGCAAGATATGGATTGATCGCACATGCACCATAGCCAAGCAGTGTCGCAAAATGATGTACCTCTCTAGGTTCACCTGATTCAAGAATCATGGCAACGCTGGTTCTCTTCTTTGTCTTTACAAGATGCTGCTGTAATGCTGACACTGCAAGCAGAGAAGGAATGGCAACATGATTTTCATCGACGCCTCTGTCTGACAGGATCAGAATATTAGCCCCCTCACGATAGACACGATCCACCTCTACAAAGAGGCGCTCAATTGCTTTTTCAAGGTTTGTGTTCTTATAATAAATAATCGGAACAACCTCCACATGGAATCCGTTTGCTTTCATAGCTTTGATCTTAAGCAGATCCGTATTGGTTAAAATCGGGTTGTTGACCTTTAATACATTACAATTTTCTGCACATTCCTCTAATAGGTTTCCATCTTCACCAATGTATACCGTCGTAGATGTCACAATTTCTTCACGGATAGCATCAATAGGTGGATTGGTAACCTGCGCAAATAGCTGTTTAAAGTAATGGAATAACGGCTGGTTGTTTTCTGAAAGTACGGCCAGCGGCGTATCCACACCCATTGCTGCGATCGCCTCGGCACCATCTCTTGCCATTGGCAGGATGCTGGTCTTATAGTCCTCATACGTATAACCAAATGCCTTTTGCATTCTCTGACGCTCTTCATACGTAAATTCTTTTACGTTTGCATTCGGTATCTTGAGACTCTTAAGTGTCACAAGCTCACTGTCAAGCCATTCGCCATAGGGCTGGCGTTTTGCATAGTTTTCTTTTAGTTCCTCATCATTGATCACTCTTCCCTTGCCTGTATCGATCAAAAGCATCTTTCCGGGACGCAGTCTTTCTTTCTTCACAATTTTCATTGGATCAATCGGCAGTACGCCAACTTCTGATGACAGAACAAGCTGATCATCATCTGTAATATAGTATCTGGATGGTCGCAGACCATTTCTGTCAAGTACTGCCCCAACGATATCTCCGTCGCAGAATAATATAGAAGCAGGACCATCCCATGGCTCCATCATCGTTGCATAGTATTGATAAAAGTCTTTTTTTTGCTGAGACATCGTCTTATTATTTGCCCATGGTTCCGGAATCGTGATCATCACAGCCAGTGGCAGTTCCATTCCACTCATAACAAGAAATTCTAATGTATTATCAAGCATTGCTGAGTCAGATCCGGTTGCATTAATAGCAGGAAGTACTTTATACAGCTCTCCCTTCAAATATTCTGATTCCATGGTTTCTTCGCGGGCTAACATCTTGTCTGCATTACCACGAATCGTATTGATCTCACCATTATGAACGATCAGACGATTCGGATGTGCTCTCTCCCAGCTTGGATTCGTATTGGTAGAAAAACGGGAATGTACGATTGCGATTGCCGATTTGTATTGTTCACTTTCCAGATCCTCATAAAAGGTACGCAGCTGGCCAACTAAGAACATTCCTTTATATACGATCGTCCTGCTGCTCAGTGATACCACATAAGTATTGTCGGTACTCTGTTCAAACACACGTCGTACAATATATAATTTACGGTCAAAGGCGATTCCTGTAGGAGTATGCTCTGGTTTCTTTACAAAGCCCTGCATGATATACGGCATACAGTCAACTGCCTTCGGTACCAAAACAGTAGGATGTACCGGTACCTCTCTCCACCCTAAGAATTCCATACCTTCCTTATTAACGATGATTTCAAACATTTTCTTTGCCTGATTTCTGGAAAGCTCATCCTGCGGGAAAAAGAACATGCCGACTCCGTATTCACGTTCCTTGGATAAAGAAATACCGAGAGGTTTAACAGCTTTCTTAAAGAATTCGTGGGATATCTGCAACAATATTCCTACTCCATCTCCTGTTTTCCCCTCGGCGTCTTTGCCGGCTCTGTGTTCTAGATTTTCAACTATTTTTAAGGCATCCTCTACTGTCTGATGGCTTTTACGCCCTTTGATGTTTACAACTGCACCGATTCCACAGTTATCATGCTCAAATGCAGGTGAATATAGTCCCGCATCCGAAACGTCTTTTTTTACATCAAACATGTTCTCCACATCCTTTCCGAAAAAAAAGAGAGTAAATACAGCCATAGACTGTAATTACCCTCGTTGGTAACGTTCTTATTATTTATTTTTCCCTAGTGTACACCTTTTTTTTTCATTTGTAAATAATAATTTTTTTAAAATTGTCTGATAATTCGACAATTCTCAATATTTTTATCAATTGTCAGATAATTGATCAATCTACCCAATCACCTATCTTGATATCAACAGTCGGCTTTGTCAGGGTTACATCGACAGTTGTTTCAAGTGGCTGTGGCCAGGAAGCATTGGCAGCTTTGATTGAATAAACCATTGGAAGCAGCGGTGCTAACTCCACGGTATCTGTTCCATTAACTATCACATCATCAAACGTTGCAACCGACATCGTCGTATCTGCATAAGCAACTTTTAACATGAACGCGATCTTTGGAAGTGCTAAGTAAAACACACCTTCGTTTTCCTTTGAGTAAGTATTGGCATCCGCAACACTTGTTATAAATGCACTACGCCTATCCGGATTTGCCATCATATAGCTGACAAATGCATTCACTGCGTTTTGCGAATATCCGGTAAAGGTATCCGTTCCTTCTTTACATAGAAGCTTTGTCAATACAAATGCCGTGTCACCGGTAGATAAAGCTGTGTCAATCTGTGTTAGCAGCTCGGCATGGGAAGTCACTTCCGGATAATTACTTGGGACTGCCGGCGCTGCCGCCATCGGATCTGATACAGTCGCCTGTTCCCCCGGTAATGCAGATACTGCTCCTAAATCAGTCGCTGTTCCCATTCCATCTGTTCCTGCAGATACAGATGAAGATGCATATAAATCAGATAATACGCCTTCTATTGTAACGACATTCGATGGATATACATAAGGTGCTTTATCTGCTCCGACAAAATAATAGATACATGCCGAAGTCATTGCTATCGTTAACAATACACCAAAGATAATACCTCCTAACGTCGTATCTATGCCCTGCTTAGGTCCGTTATACGCGTAGTTACTGTAGCTGACCGTTGTTTTGCCAGCTGGCTTTGGTGATGTTCTCGTTTCCAATCCTATTCCATACATATCCTGCACCGATTTCGTCTTTCTCTTTTTCTTTTTGTTATAATCCATACGCTACCAACCTTTAATCCTAATGTCTATGGGAGAAATAACATTCTCCGCTTATTGTATCATACCTTTTGGAATCATTGAAGTATTTATTCTTCTTTTAGGAAGTTCAAAAGTGCGTCGAAGCTGCTTTTGGCACATTCGTATCCATGCTGATAACACAAACGTAGTTTTTCCGGATTTGTTTCATTATTTTTCACAGGCTTTTTGATTGGTCTGATGACAAATGCCCTACCCTGTTTTTCTAATTCATTGATCGTATCAATCGCATCGTTATAGCGGCGTGGACGATCCATTACCATTTTGATAAATTCCGGATATTTGTGATATTTGATCCGCAACAGAAGCATATACAGCCTTCTTTTCACCTTACGATAACCACTTGTTCTGGTAAATACAACGATGATTTTTGAAAGTCCTTCTTCTAATGCCTTTTCAATCGGGATTGCATCATACATTCCGCCATCCAGCATAGGGATGCCATCAACCACGACCTCCTTTGAGATCAGTGGCAGACTGTTACTCGCCCGTGCGATCTGCATCAGTCTTGTTCCATCATCAAAATGATCAAAATAAACTGGCTTTCCCGTATAACAGTTGACTGTACTCATCAAAAAACGCTGATCTGAATGAAGAAATGTCTGATAATCAAACGGATCATCCTGATTTGGAAATCTGTCAAACAGCAGTTCCATATCAAATAGCTCTCCTGTCTTTAAAAATGTAGAAAGTCCCAGATAAGGATGTGTTTTAATTGAATCAACATTCGTTCTCAGTGCTCTTTGATATTGATGTGAAATATAATTCATTCCAACATATGCACCGGCAGAAACTGCAACAACATTCGGAACATAAAACTCTTTTTCCATAAAAAAATCAAGTACTCCGGCTGTAAAGATTGAGCGTAATGCCCCACCTTCAAGCAGTAGTCCTGTCTTACTATCCATTTACTAACCCCTTTACCCCGCTTTTTTCATATTATGGATCACAATGCCGATACGACTGATAAATCCTCTGCTCTGCCATAAAATCAAGCTAATGACCCCTGATATAATCAAATTGATAAAAAATACCTGAAAAGAAATACGCAGTACGTCACCCGGTAATTTGGCATAAAACAGAATGCTGATCAACGGCGCGATCAAAATCCAAACTGTCAGATTAATCAGTATATGTGAAAAGATAAAATACAGACTGCTATGTTCTTTCAGCTGTTCTTCATTTTTGCAAAACGGAATTGACAATAATCCCATGGAAAATGAATAAATCAAACAGGCAATGCCAAATCCCCAGTCAATTTGTGCACCATGCAGGACCTGAACCAACGGATAGCCCAATCCTCCTGTCAATGCACCTACACATGGACCATACAAAATGGTCAGGACTAAAACAATCGATATATGATAATAATAAAATACATAATCCGGCTTTAATAGCGGAATAGTAGCATAGGAAGTCAACGTCAGTAAAATGATTCCGATAAACGTAACAATCAAATCAATAATTCGATACTGAAACTTCATATATCGTATCCCTCCATTCATTGTCTACTGCTTAAATCATACTTGATTTGTCCACATTTTACAAGAGCACAATTTCCTTATGGAGTGCAAAGGAATATATGATCTTCTCAGAAACCTTAAGGCCGGTCAGCTGACAAAGTGCAGTCGCATAATGATCCAGCTGCGTCTGATATCGTAATATAAGCTCAGCTTTACTTGTTACACGATCTGTTTTGTAATCCACTACAATCACATTCTCCTGTTCGATAAAATATGCATCAATGATTCCCTGTATCAGGATCGTCTCCTGATCCGAAGCCTCAGGATAAACTGTATTTGCAGGCAGACCAAGTACAAATGGCTGCTCTCTGTATAATTGTTTGTTTGCTGCTGCCTGTTCCATACGCTTAGCTAATCGAGACTGTTTGAAGTTTTGTAGATCATTTACGCGTACAACTTTTAATAACTCCTGATATTCTGGAATAAGAAGCATTTCATCGACACTCAGCTGATAATCCATGATCTCCATTAACTTATGATAAACCGTACCTCTTGCTACTGCGGAAATATCCTCTTTTTTACTGATAAATCTAGGGACATAAGGAACAATTTCTTCCGGTGCAAACAACATTTCACTTTCTTCTACAGCATCATTCATGTGCTCTTCCTTAAGCTCGGAAACAGAAACCTTCATCTTAATATGAGCTGTCCCATCAAACGGATATGTATATGAAAACAGCTGTTTGATCCGCTCTGTATCAGTCGGATGACTGATCAACCACATCAAATGACTATGGAGTGCTTCCTGCATAAGTGTATCCTGCATTTCTATTTCTACTAAATCTGTTAGCTCCATGATTTCCAACTTCAGATTTGTCTGATATATACCGACTTCCTCTAAAGGGATTAAGTCCCTTGAAAGCATGACCTGTCTGACATTTGAATGTCCGATCATGGCCGACAAGATCATATCTGCATAGCTTGTAAATGCAGTAATAACAGAAACAGGAAGATTCTTTGAAGTTTCATCGTGGCGCAGCATGACATATGTTTGAAGTCTCTGATCAATATCATCTATAACACCTGTTATTATTAGTTTTTCTTTTGCTCTTGTAAGTGCTACATAGAGGACACGCAGCTCTTCTGCTATGGTTTCTTTTTTTTCTTTTGCCTGAATCAGCTTCTTTAGCAGTGTCGGAGTTTTGATTCTTCGTTTCCAGTCAACATGATCTACACCGATACCATATTCCATATCATATCCGATCGCCTGTCTGCTATCCATGAAATTAATATTTTTCCCAGTCATTGATAAAAAGCAAATTGGAAACTCAAGTCCTTTGCTTTTATGAATACTCATAATCCTGACAGCATTATCGTTTTCGCTGATGGTATTGGCTTCTCCATAGTTAACATCATACTTTTTCAGATATCCGATATAACGAATGAAATGAAAAAGTCCCTTATAGCTCGTTTTGCCATAGCTTTCCGCCTTTTCTAACAACATTCTGACATTGGCATAACGTTTTTCTCCATTTGGAAGTGCTCGTACATAATAAAAATATCCTGTTTCACGTAACAGCTGCTCCATCAAATAGTAAACTGAGGTATACGGAATTCGCTTTCTGAAAGACTGAAACTGAGAAAGAAAACCATCTATTTTTTCTTTTAATTCATCCTTTTGTGCATAAGAAATCAGTGCATGGTACATCGTTCTTTTGCGATCTGCACATCGGATCCTTGCCAGTTCTTCATCCGTAAATTTACCAAACACTCCTTTCAAAGAAGCAGTCAGTGGAATATCCTGAAGCGGATTATCCAGTATCTGCAGATAATTCAGGACTGTTTCAACCTCAGGTGTCTCGAAATATCCTGTTTTAGATGCAATATGTACAGGAATTCCTGCTTCCTCTAATACTCTACGGAATATCTCATCATTTCCTCCGGTTGCACGCAATAAGATCACGATATCCTGATACTTAACAGTCCGGCTTTGTTGGGTCTTAGTGTCCCATATCATTTCTGCTAACAGTTTTTTAATCCGTGTAGCTACCATTTTAGCTTCAAGCATTACCTTATCTTCTGTCTTGCTGTCACGCTTTAAGATCAGATATTCTGTCTGATCCAAAAGTCCGCCTTTCGTCTCTATATGATCCAGTCCATAATGCAGCGCAGATGACTCATCATACGTAATCCCACCGACTTCTTTACGCATAATTCGGGTAAATATGTCATTCACAGTATGAAGCACATTTTCACGGCTTCTGAAATTTTTATGCAGATCAATCCGTTCTTCCGTCAATTCCTCTGTCTGCGCCG
>JAAYYM010000510.1 GCA_012515365.1 Clostridia bacterium | reverse complement strand
AGCCTGCACAAGATGCAAGCTGGTCAGGATGTGCAGATAGAATTCCCTCAAGCATTTCATCAACAAAATCAACAGGATTATTTACAAATTTTTTCACTTTTATTACCTCAATATATCAGTTTGAACTGGCTTTCCGTGCTTTTCTCCACTTATTGAATGTGGGCAGGAACAATGATAAAACCGTGATAAGCAGAAGAACTACGTTGATGGGACTGGTAAAGAAAATTGCATAGGAACCCATTGTCATAGCCAAGGTCCTTCTCAAGTTCGCCTCAAGCAGTTTACCGAGCAACAAACCAAGAATGAATGGACCATTAGGAAGATCGAGCATTTTGAAACAGAACCCAACAATTCCGAATACAGCCATGGCAATAAGATCTACATACGAGTTGTTGATTGCATATGCGCCAACAAAACAGAAGAACAAGACTACAACCCAGAGCGATGTTTTCTTTATTGCCAACATCTTTGGATAAATCTTACTCGTAGTGAGTCCAAATGCGAGTATTGCTAGGTTGGCTATTACCATTTGCGCAATCAACGTTAAAACAAAGGGACGGTTCTCAATGAACAGCATAGGTCCAGGAGTCATCCCATACATCATTAAGGATCCGATTAGGATTGCAGTAACTGAGTCACCAGGTATTCCCAACGAGAGCATCGTTGTCATAGCTCCACCGATGACAGCATTATTTGCTGTACACGTAACAGAGAGTCCTTCTACTGAACCTTCTCCGTATTCTTCGGGATGCTTACTGGTACGTTTTGCCTGTCCCCAACAGATGATGGAAGCAATATCACCTCCAGCACCAGGAATTGCGCCTATGATTACTGATATTGCAGATGCAAAAAGGTTTTTCGGGAACAATTTCCCTAACAACTTTAAGGAAGGCATTTGTTTCTTAGTCTTAACTTCTGCTTTCATCGACGGGGCATCACGTTCAGTAGTATAAATCTGATAGAGTATTTCCCCTACACCAAAAAGGCCAATCATGACTGCTACAAAGTTCAATCCATCCAACAAGCCTGCCTGTCCAAATGTATACCGCTTATATGCATGGATTGTCTCGAGTCCAACGGTAGAAAGAAGAAGACCGAGAAAACCAACAAGCAAACCTTTGACAGGGGAAGTTCCCGACACACTTACCATCATGGTGAGTCCGAATAACGCTACTACCGCAAATTCTGAAGGACCAAACTTTAGTGCAAATGATGCCAAAGGAAATGAGAAAGTTGCTAGACAGACAGTGCTCACTAATCCACCAAACACAGACCAGATGGTATTGATATTCAGTGCCAAACCCGAATAACCCTTCTGAGAGAGCTTATAACCATCAAATGTAGAAGCCATGGAAGCAGGCGTACCAGGGGTATTGATAAGAATTGCTGATATTCCTCCAGACCAAATGGCTGAGTTGTATACACCGATCAACATAGCAAAACCGCATGCTGGTTCCAGCCAGAAAGAAATGGGAGTCAGTACAGCAACAGCCATCGTAGCAGTGAGACCAGGCATAGTTCCTATGAATGCGCCTGATACTACACCCACAACAAGATAAAAAAACACATCAGGCCGGAATACACCAGCAAATGCAGAAAGCCAATCCATATGTTACTCCTTATTACAGCATGACATGCAGAAATTTGCTGAATATCACATAGATAATCATGGTGAAAGCTACAGAAAAAATGAGATTTGGTATCCATTTCTTTCCGAACAACCAATTAAGAAAACCAACAGCAACAATTGTTAATGGTATAAAAGGGATGAACATAAAAAGGATTGTATAAACAAGCGTTGCAATGCAGACAATAAAAAGCATTGGCTTGTTTTTTCTCTGTGTTTCATCTTGATCAAATGACTTTTTATCTTCCCGTAAATAAAAAATGCCTTGAATAATTGCTAAAATTATTACTATGACTGATAGAATAATGGGGAAATAACCCGGACCTGGAGCTCCATCTACAGAGCCTCCCGGCATGGAAAATGCGGGTATCATAAAAAAAACTGCTACGGCAATGCTAATGCCAACAAAAACCAAGCCTGCCTTATTCATGCGACCTCCAGATAGACTCTAGACCTTGGGAAATGTTCTTTACATTTCATTTCAAACAACAGTAGAATGTGGGCCATTAAAAATAATGGCCCACTCTTAAGTTACGTAATTATCTCAGTTTAAACTTGGGAATTTCAGTCTGATACCATGCAGCCTGGGCTTCGGCAAAAGTCTGAGCTTCAGCAGCATTCAAATATCCTTGGGTAAGGCCGTACTTAGTGCAGAGGTCCTTGAAACCTTGACTCTGGATAGCCTTGGCAAATGCAGATTCGAGCGTCTTGACGATGTCATCAGGAGTATTGGCAGGAACTCCAAAAGCACCCCAACCAAGAATCTTGACATCATACCCCAGTTCCTTGAAAGAAGGTACGTTCGGGTAAAGAACAGATCTGTTGTTATCTACAATGGCGAGAACCTTGAGGTTTCCACCTTGGACACCCGTGAGAACCTCACCAGGAGCTACAGTTGCTACATCAATGTGTCCACCCATGACAGCAGTTGCAGCAGCTGCACCACCATCAAATGGAACGTGGTTGAACTTAACGCCAGTTGCCTGCTCAATACCGGCAGCCGCAAAGTGCCAGATTGAACCAGTACCAGAATTTCCTACGGTTACTTTTCCAGGATTGGCCTTTGCATACTTGATTAATTCTTCAAAAGTATTCCAAGGAGCATTCTTGTTAACCGTCACTGTTGCAGGAAGATACATTGCGAGACCGATGTAACGGATGGAGGAAGGTTCCAGATTTGTCAACCCAAGAGGCTTAACCATCGCTGACTCAACAGGCATGTACATCATATTATAGCCATCAGGTTTTTGTGCTGCCATGTATTCAAAGGCAACAGAACAGGACCCACCGGGCTTGTTGGTAACTACAACGGGTACTCCCAATTGAGTCTCAACATCTTTTGCCAGAAAACGCGTGACAACATCAGACGTGCCGCCAGCAGATGCGCCGACAACGATGTTGATTTGCTTGGTCGGGAATTTTGGAGCTTCCGCAGTTGCTTGCGCAAATACAGAGGTAGCTACCAAAGCGACCATCATCAGAATGAACAAGGTCTTCTTCATGTTCTTTTCTCCTCTTGTTGTATAATTCTTCAGAGCCTACGCTCTAGAGAAACCCAATTCAGTTAAGGCCCAAACGCTTCTTAAAAACACTGGTATTACGAGAGAACTCACTATTGGCTTGATTTAAAGCTTCCAGAATTTGTGGATATGTTTTACCAGAACTTTGTCTGGCTGCACCAATAGTCGTGAGGCATTCGTTTGCATCCATGTAGGAAGCAGCTTCGACAATATGATTTTGTTCTTCCTCAGGAATAACCAAGAAGCCATGTTTATCTGCATGTATCAAATCACCAGGATTGATAGTACAACCAAAAACCTTAACAGGAAGATTCCAAGCGACAGGGATGGAATAGGCATGGCCAACACAAAGACGTCTTGCGATCGCCTTGAAACCTGCATTGGTCATTTCATCCATATCCCTGATAGCTCCATCGGTAATGGTTCCGACGCAACCCAAGGCTTTATGCATATTTGAACACACCTCGCCCCAGAATGAGCCAATTATCTGGTGGGGTGAATCCAAATCTTGCAAAACTACAATCTTGGGTCCCGGTACTGATGCAATATATTCGCGATACTCCGACCAAACACGCTCATTGTCATGAAAATGTTCTTTTTTACTTGGTTCAAATGTCAAAGTAACTGCATAGCCGATCATCGACCCCATTTGAGGCATGAAATCCCGTGTTTCCTCCCGGTTGCAACGGACTTCAAGCCGATCCTTCTTGGTGATTGCCTCCCATCCATTATAAATAGTTGGGGTGTTCCAGCGCTTGAGTTTTAGTAGATCTGCATGTGAAAGCACTTTTTTTCCTCTCTTTGTCTCTATGATACCTCTACTTTTCTTAAATCACAAGAAAATTATTTATTAAATTTCTAGTATTTTTAACACGTTCTTTTACCACAGTTAATGAATTTGAGTAGAATCGATACAAAAAAAGCCTCCTGGCAAAGGAGGCAACACAATAAAATACGACTCAACCTGGCAACGCTACGCTGGATCGATGAATCAAGGTGCCGCCAAGCACGGATTTTCGTGATGCTATCACACCAATAGAATCCCTTTCATCCAACAAGACCCGGACCGCCAGGCTTCCAAGTGCAAGCTTCGGAACTGATAACGTAGTCAATGCCGGGGATAAGAGGGATGAGATAGGAAGATCATCAAAACCAATTACAGAAATTCTGGTTGGAACATCATACCCACATTCCTGGAGAGCTCGAATTGCCCCGATAGCAACAATATCATTACAAGCAAAAAAAGCCGTGGGTAATATTTCGGATGAGTTTTGCATGAGAAATGCTTTGGTATCCTCATACGAGCCTTGATGAGTGCTCTGAACAGGAATGATGTATCGGTCATCTCGAGGCAAAGCAAGTTTCTTCAGTGAATCAAGAAAAGCCTCTTCTCTTGCATGGAAATTGCTGCATCCGCTGGAAGTGAACATACCAATTCTCTTGTGGCCGCATTCATGCAGGTAGCGAATCGCTTCATAAACCATACCTGCATTATCCATTGTCACAAACGAGCCTTTCGCATACGGATAAATAGCATCCAAGAAAACATGTTGTATTGGAAGCGAGGCAAACTGGGACAAATCTTCCTCAGACAACTCGGTAGAGAGCAAAATGCAACCGGTAATATTTGGAGATTTTGCTAAATCTTGCACAACTTCAGAAATTGGTACATTTTGATATGTCGCAACTTCGACTGACAAATCAACACTTTTTGCCTCATCGATCACACCGTCGATGTACTCACTTATGAATACGTTGTGTCGATCATTGATGATATGGCCATGTTTTACAATTTTACAAAATCTGATTACACCGCGAGAAGGCATGTATCCGCTGGATTTAGGGAAAATCCCATACGAAGCCAAAATATCTAAAACCCGTTTCCGAGTCTCCTCACCTACCCCAGCCTTGCTGTTCAGTACAATTGATACAGTAGATACTGACACTCCAGCAAGTCTGGCAATTTCTTTGCTTGTGATCTTACCCAAAACATTCTCCTCGAAAGAGAACTATACCATGTCTTCTTCCATTGAGAAACAGGAACATTTCGGCCGGAATAAAACTCCGGCCGAAATTACTCATCACTTCCACTTTTTTTGGTACGCAATAAGTTTTTCGATTAACGAATTGGTCTCCGAAGCTGTAAGGTCCAATGCAGGAGCCCGCATATGGCCAAAAGGAAGGCCGTTGTAGTACATCGCCGCTTTGAAGATTGCCATATTTGCGCCACTCAGTGTTAACTCGCAAAGCTCATTTGCCTGGTTCTGCGCAATTCTAGCCGCTGCAATATCCCTTTTCATAAAGGCATCATATACTCTGACGAATGGTTCGGGTCCACAGTTCGAACACCCGGATACAGTACCAACGCACCCCATCGCCAAAGCAGGAAGAAACAGCCTGTCCGGGCCTACTACTACATCGAAATTTCCCTCATTGCAAAGCAAATAATTCTTAACACGCAAATAATCAGCGTAACTGTATTTTACACCTACCACATTTTTGGCGCGTTTTACGATGCGATCAACAATTTCGGGACGCACATCATTCGCTGCACACTGAGGAATGCTATAAATGTATACCGAGAAATCCTTCGAGACTGCGTTGGCCACAGTTACATAGAATTCTTCCATTTCCCGATCATTGACAGTAAAGAATTGAGGAGTAACGACACCAATGCCGGCAGCACCGATGAGCTCGGCATGACGGGCTAGCTCTACAGTATCTTTCGTAGTCATAGCACCTACATGAATAAACACGGGAACTCTGCCTGCAGCACGTTTGAGCACTGTCTCTGCAACCAATTTACGTTCTGCAACATCCATTTTCAACATTTCACCGGTTGTCCCACAGGGATAGAGGCAATGAACCCCATTCTCAATCAAATAGTCGGTATATGCATTGAGCGTAGCAACATCTACCTTGTCCTCATCTGTAAATGGGGTAACCATTGCAGTAATGACACCATACATTTTCACCATATTCACATCCTCCCATGTACTAATTGTGCGCACTATCGCGACAAGCTTCTATCAATATAACGACAGCCATACTACCAGGATCCGTCATCTGGAGCGTCTTTTCCCTGAATACTGCCGCCTTCCCGTGTTGACTCATCATGCCCTTTTCGGCTTCCAATCCTCTGTAGGCACCCAATACTCCTTCTTCCAAGACAGCCTTGCAATCTGTTCCCTGATAGGCTTTCATTGCTTCGACAATCGGAAACAGAATGTCTACAATGGTTTTATCCCCTTGTTTTGCCTTTCCTCGCTCCAGTACACCTTGAAGAAATCCTTCAAAAAACACGGCAAGGTCTTGAGAAACCAGAATATCCTTGCCTGAAAGCATTTTGCCTCCCCGCATGAATCCGGTACCCATCAGTGTTCCCATGGTAGATGGAGCAACTTTCACAATCTGCATTCCACAGCGCATAAGCAAATCCCCTGGTTTCAAGCTTTGATTATCCTTGGCATAGGTATAAGCAGCCTCAAACCCTTTTTCCATTGTAATCCCAAGATCACCATCACCGATGGTACTGTCCAGTTCTATAAGATATTGGCGCTTATCCTTCATTGCTTGTGCTACATGCCCAAGCATTTTTATAATTTCTGCCGACCCCATCTTTTCCATGCCTATGTTCTCCTTTTATTTCAATGGATACAGTCAGTATACGATAGAGCTATAAATTTCACAAGAAATCTAGTAAAATATTTAGTAAATTTAAAAAATCATTGTTGTTTCAGGGAATGATTATCGGTATAGTGTGAGCATGAAAGCTCGTTTGATTGATATTGCGAACCTTGCAGGGGTATCTCCATCTACTGTCTCCTTGGTACTACGGGGCAAAAGTGCAGCAAGCCCTGAGACATGCAAAAAAATCTTTACGATTGCAGAACAATATGGATATAGCGCTGCAACGTTAAATATCACCAAGCAAAACAAAGAGCTGACTTTTGCCAAGATTGTAAAGCATGGCAACATTCTCAATCCTGATCACTTCCTCTTCGTCAATGATTATATAGATGGAATCATTAGCCAGGCGGGGAAGGCTGGATATGGAGTAATTGTTGATTCTTTTGATTTGCGTACAACCTCGATACACCACATTCTCAGCAAATTGACCAACTATGCTAGTTCCGGGATTATTATTCTTGCAACTGAGTTGGCACCGGAAGATCTGAAACAATTTGAGTCACTTACTATTCCTTTTGTTTTTCTTGATGCCTACTATGATTTTTTACCCTATTCATT